>NZ_JTKZ01000627.1:0-793 GCF_000799035.1 Delftia sp. ZNC0008 | reverse complement strand
CGTGCGCTCGCCGCGCACGGCGGCGGCGATGCGCCGGTGGAACTGGCCAGCTTCTACGTGGGCGCCAGCCTGCTGGCCCTGCGCGCGGCCGATGTCTGCGAGGCCCTGCCCGCCAGCGCCATCTCGCCCGTGGCGGCAGGGCGGCTGCCCTTTTGCGTGGGTGCGCTGGCGCGGCGCAGCCAGGGCAGCGTCAGCGGCTATGTCTGGGTGTTCGACCTGGCCGCGCTGCTGCAGGGCCGGCCCGGCGTGGTCACCGAGCAGTCGCAGGTCATCGTGGTCCAGCACGGCGGCCTGCGCGTGGGGCTGCTGGTCAGCGCGCTGCAAGGCGTGCACCGGCTGCCGGCCAGCGCGCTGGTGGAATCGCCCATGCTCAGCGTGGCCTCCACGACGCCGGCCCTGGTGCGGGAGCTGGTGCATGCCGGCGCGGGCCTGCCGCTGATCCAGTGCCTGGATCCGGCTGCATTGATGCAACGGCTGCAGCCTTCGCGCGGCGCGGCGGCCAACGCAGACCGCAGCGCGGCAGCAGTGGAGCGCGAGGCGGCCTGGGATGCCCAGGCGGCATAGGGCGCGTTCCCCCGGGGCCTCACAGACCCCAGTGGCGCAGGCCCGGAAGCGCGGCCTGCGCCGCCTCGTAGCCTTCGTCGATGGCCTCGCGGGCGCGGTGGAAGTCCAGCAGGCCCAGGTGGGACAGGCGCGGGGCGATCACCAGCTCGGGCGGGTCACCCGCCATGCGGCTGCGCGTGATGCGCATCTGCATGATGTTGACGCTGGTCATCACCACGTCCAGCAGCGA
>NZ_JTKZ01000245.1:0-11746 GCF_000799035.1 Delftia sp. ZNC0008 | reverse complement strand
CTGGCCCTGGTCCTGGCCCTGGCTCGGGTGCTGGTGCTGGTGCTGGTGCTGGTGCTGGTGCTGGTGCTGGTGCCGCAAGAATTAACGTACATACAAAAAAGCCTTGACCCGGGAATTATCGTATGTACAATAATTCCCATGGACATCGAATTCGACCCCGCCAAGAACCAGGCCAACATCGACAAGCACGGCGTTTCGCTGGAGATGGCGGGTCACATCGAATGGAGCAATGTCCTGTGCATGCCAGATTCGCGCCGTGACTACGGCGAAGTCCGCGAAATCGGCTTCGCCGTCATCGGGCAACGGCTGTACGTTGTGGTGTTCGTGCAGCGCGGGCAGACCATGCGAATCGTCAGTCTCCGCAAGGCAAACTCCAGAGAGGTCAAGGCTTATGACGCAATCTAAGAAAGTGGGGCTGATCCAGCCCACGGCAGCCGAAGATGCCGCCATTGCCCGGGGCATCGAACAAGACCCGGACACCCTGGAAATCACGGGCGACATGCTCGCCGAAATGCAACCGCTGGCCCGGCGTGGGCGCCCCCCGCTGGAGCAGCCAAAAATGCCCATGACCATGCGCGTGGACGCCGATGTGCTGGAGGCCATCAAGGCCACGGGCACAGGCTGGCAATCGCGTGTCAACAGCTTGCTGCGCGACGCCGTGAAAAAGGGCAAGCTGGCCGCCTGATTACCTACAGGGCATTTAGCCCGCCCGGCGCCTCCCGGCAATGAGGGGCAAGAGAGAACCACAATGACCGCAATTTCCTATATCTGGGTCGCAGAACAGACCGAGCCGGGCATGCATGGCGTGCAGTACGCCGCGACCAACACTGCCGCCGCCCCTCGCGCCCTTGAGGCCGTCCCCGTGGCGGGCGCCCAGGGCCTGGTGCATCAGGAAAGCATGTATGGCGACTGGCAGCTGCTGGGCACCGCCAAGGGCTCCAGCTACAGCAACGATTACGGCCACTTCATCGAGCTGCAGACACCAGAGATGGAAGGTGCGCCCATCGAGGTGGCCGAGGTTGTCCGTTTGGGTTGGTACAGCCGGGCATGAGCCAGCGGGCAAAGCTGGCGGTAGACGTCGCAGGCCCGTGGCGCCTCTACCAGTGGGTGGAGCTGCCGGGCTGGCAAATGCTGGGCACCGTGCAGCGCGGCCATGAAATTGGCGCGCTGGCGCGCAACCTTCACACCAGCCAGTTGGTCATGCTCAGGGCCGGCGCGGCCAGCGCCTTGGACCAGCGCAAGGTGCTGGCCGCCTTGCAGGCTGCGCAAGCCGATTGACCCACAAAAAAAGCCCGCCTGCAGCGGGCTTTTTCATGGGCAGCTGGCGACCATCTGGCGCTGGGCGCTGCCTCGCGGCAGGAGTGATTCAGCCCGGCGCGCACTTACCCGTAGCGGCCCAATACATCAGCGGGTCGGTGCGATCATCCAGCACCTGTGCGCCATCCCGATACAGAACCTCAGCAAGGAATGCGCCGCTTGCTTCCGAAGGCGAGCCAACGTATTTATTGAGGCCACACGCCAGTCCTTTGGCCTTGCCGACAAGCTCCAGCGTCATCAGCACGTCGCCCGGCATCGTGCCAGGCATCACGGCTGGTTTTGCTTCCTGGGCACCTACGTGAACAATCTCCAGGCCATGCGAAAGCAGTAGCTTTCGCAGGGTGCCGCCTCGATGCACGGGCAAGGCATCCAAAGCAGCCTCGGGGCTGCCACCTGTGCTTTCAGAGATCCGGGCAGCTTCGGCCGCGAATCGGTCTTCGCGCGCCTGACGCTCTTTCTTGGCCTGTGCATCCCGGTCAATCGACTCGCAACGGAATGCCTCATGGTCCCGCACATCGGGCATCGGGCCACGCTCATTGAGAGGCACGCCGGAAAGCGGCGGGCATTCGCTCCTACCTGCCGTTGTCGGCGCATCGTCGCTGCAAGCGGTCAGCCCAAGGCATACCGTGAAAACCAGGGAACCCACCAAAGCCTTCCACTTCTGAAAGGTGTCACCTGTGCCGACCTTGCGACCAGTGCGTTGTACCACCTTCAAAACCGCCTCCCGTTCCAGCCATAGACAACACGTCCGCATATCTGCACTTGGTAAGTGCCATTGAGCACGTCCACCGTTCGCACTTTAGGGTTGTCGCTGCTCACCTCAAGCTGGCCATCCATGCGCCGCGTAACCCGTTTGATGAACAGTTGCTGATTGGCGCTGAGAACATAGACACCATCCACATCCGGCACGGTGTAGTCGGTGTCAACAAGAGCGAAATCGCCGGAATTCAGGGTATCCGCCATCGAATCGCCGTATGCGTGCACAAGACGGAGAGCCTCTGGGCGAGAGCGTGGGAGGTTTAGCGCCACCCAGTGGCGGGATACGGGCACGTTGCCAAGGATCACGTCATCGGTGTGGAGATCATTGCCTGGTCCCATGCTGCCAACTGCAGCAATCAGCGGGATAAGAACAGCGTCAGAGTCATCGGAGGGAACAGGCGCCGGGCCGGACAGCTTGTTGCGCTTGCCAGTGATGATGTACCCGATATCAAAGCCAGCATCGGCCGCGCTCTGGAGTACTGCCGCGTTCGGATAGTTGATGCCCTTCTCCCACTGACCGACGGTGTTGCGACCAACACCAGCGAGGGCCGCAAACTCTTCTTGACGCATGCCAATTCGTGCACGCTCTTCCTTCAGACGATGTGAAATGTCATTTTTTTCTTGCATAGCTTTTCAATGCACGAAAAAACGTGCACAATCAAAACAACCATTAACAAATCTAGTCATGACCTCGCCAACACAACACGGCCAGAACCTTCCTGGGGTTGCGCTGCATGTCGCTCTTGAACTTCTTCCGGGCGACGGTCCCGCTTTCCGGCTATGCCTATCCCCCACCGGCAAGGGCATGGCATGGAGCAGCAGACTGCAGCCCCTGGTGTTCTCAGTAGCGGACGCCATTCGCCTCGCACCACGCCTCGAACTCGAAGTCCAGAAGATCGAGTTCCCCGCTGTCTGCCAAGGAATGAAGGCCCCTCACTTCGTCCATCAGCACGGCAAAGTCTCCAGCCGTCTCTGGATCATCGGGGTCAGCTGTGGAAGTCACGTTGACTACGCGGAACTGCTGGCCGCTTGCCGTGGCGAGCACTTGCCCAATTTCTGGTTTCTTCATTCGACCCTCAACCACCGAAAGCAGGCAGACAGCGACCACCACGACGAGAACCGCACAACTGCCAGACCCAACCTCTTAACAAACGCTATGGATCGTACATGAACCCCGCAGCCCAACCCATCAGCACCAAGGCCGAAAAGGCCGATGTCATCAGCTACACGCGCCTGCCAAAAGCGCAGGTCGAAGAGGGCAAGCGATTTGCCGAGCAGGAATGTCGTTCCTTTGCCAGCTTTCAGCGGCTGATGTACTTGCGCGGTCTGGAGGCCTACAAGGCCGATCTGGCGCGCGTTGCAGCAAGTTCTTGAATCCATGTCCTGCATGTTGCCCACCAAGCCGAACAAGCACACGCAATTCGTGTTGTGCGGCATTGCGCGGCGCGGCGCGGCCTTCCCATCCTGACCAGAGCACCAAAAAATGAACATCAACCGCATATCGCACGGCACAGGCACCATCGAGCGCGTGCTGCGCCACGCCCTGAGCCAGCAAGGCAGCGAAGTGCAGGAGGCGGCAGGCTGGGATAGCCCGGCCGTCAGCCGCTTCCTGTCCGGCCAGCAGGGCGTGCCCATTGGCAAGATCGATGCCGTGGTCAGCGCAGCTGGCTACGTGCTGGTCAGCCGCAAGTATCTGGACGCCATCGGCACGCTGGGCGAGGTCGGCATGTACTGCCACTGCGCCAGGGCTGGCGGCGGCGAATGCGGGCGCATCCGCGGCGAATGAACAGGGGGCGCAGCATGCAAGCGGCAGCGATCAATCAGGGCGCCATGCTCGCGGCGCAGGCCCAAGAGGGCCGAAAGAGCGGGCGCAAGGTGCGCAGCGAGGGCACGCGCATGGCCTGCCCCCATTGCAGCGCGCAATGCACGATCCGAACCAGTTGGCTCATGTCACGCCTGATGCGCGAGCTGACCTACGCGTGCACCAACCCCGAATGCGGCCACACCTTCGTCGCAATGACCGAGATAGTGCGCACGCTGAGCCCTAGCGCCACGCCAGACCCAAGCGTGCAACTGCCCCTGTCCAGCCATGTGCGCCGCGATGTGATGCGCGTTGTGCTGGACAACGCCGACGAGTCCGAGCATCAGCCCCGCTACACCCTGCCCACCACGGGCGATCTGTTCGCCGGGCCGCCGCTAGAGCCCGATTGACGCCATAGGCGCATAGCGCCGCACCTCTTCCTCCCCCTGCTGACAGAGCCCGATTTCCGGGAGCTGCGGCCCTTCTCACGCCTGAATTCTGAAAGAACGCCATGAGCAGCTATGCAATCACCCACGTAGATGCCCAATTTGTGCGCCGCCGCCTGGTGCTTGGCGCTGCTACTCGCGCCGACGCCGAGGCCGCCGTGCTGCGCCTGTACGGACTGCCCTGGTTCCTGACCGCTGTGCGCTTGAACGGGGGTGCCCGATGAATCTGGCAGACCTGTCCGCGCCCGAGTTCCAGCGCCTTGTGGCACTGCACAGCCAGCCGCCCGCGATGGCGCCGGCCCTGCGCCGCCTGCCGCCGCCGCCCGTGGCGCCCGAGTTCGCGGGACTGAGCCCGGACGAATGCCGTGCCCGCCTGCGCATGCTCAAGGACGACGCCGTGCGCCGTGCCAGCAATGGCCGCTGGAGCGATGCCGAGGCGCGCGAGTGGACCAGCCTGCACATCAGCACGCGCATGACTGTTGTGCTGCTGGCGGGCATCGAGGGCGAAATGGAAGAGCTGGCCCGCCGCGAATGGCGCGAGCTGCCACCGCCCGAGCGCGCCGCGATCAAGGCGCAGATTCGCTATCTGGCTGATGAGATGGCCGGGCTGCGCTCGCTCACCCTGCGGAACTAGCCATGTCCGCGCTGCTCAACGCCAAGCCCACCGGCCGCCGCCTGCGCACTGCGTCGCAGCAGGAATGGGAGCGCCACAAGCCCCGCCCGCACATGGTGCAAGCCGCCATGCAGGCGCTGGAGAAGGCATTGCCGCCGCAGTGGCTGCAGCCCATCCGCGCCATGGGCCTGGGCAAGCTGGGCGCGGGCGATCTGCCCGAGTGGGCGGCGTGCTTCGACGCGCTGGTGGCCATTGACGACTTTGCAGCGCGCCACGGCAATGCGGCCGAGTGGAATCTGAGCGACTACGAGATATGCGCCATGGCAAAGCGCCTGGCCGAAGAGGTGGCCGAGCTGGATTCGGGCGCCCAGGCCCAGGCCATGGACCTGCCGGCGCGCGTGGACCTGGTGCGGCTGATGCTGCGCATGATGGGCGTGCAGGAGTCCGCGCCGCTGGTGGGTGAGCCCGCCATTCGGCGTGCCATGGATTCGGCCTGGTGGCGGCGCCTGCTGCGCAAGCATGTGACGCGCACGGTGGAGGCCGGCGCCGTCAAGCTGGGCGTGGTCAACCGCTTTGCGGGCGGCTATGCCAGCAATGCCACAGTGCGCCGCCGCACGGCGCAGGTGGAGCGCAACGCCAAGGCGCTGGAGCGCTCGCTGTTCAAAAACGAGGCCGGGCAGGTCTTCACCCTGGCCGAGCTGGCGGCCCTGTCCCCGTCCAACCCGGTGATTCGCGGCGGCGAGCTGATGACGCGCATCCGTGGCGCCGAGGAATATGCAGACGCCCGCAATCATGTGGGCCTGTTCCTGACGCTGACCGCGCCCAGCCGCTTCCATGCCGTGACGCTGGGCAGCGGCGGCCGGCCCCGCCCCAATCCCCGCTATGACGGCGTGAGCACCCCGCGCGATGCGCAGCTGTGGCTGCGCAACAAATGGCAGCGCGTGCGCTCGCAGCTGGACCGCGACGGCGTGCGGATGTACGGCATCCGCGTGGCCGAGCCCCACCACGACGCCACGCCCCACTGGCACGCCCTGGTCTGGGCCGAGCATGAGGCCGCAGCCCAGCGCATTGAGCAGGTCATCCGCGACAAGTGGCTGGCCGACGATGGCGACGAGCGCGGCGCGGCCAAGAATCGAATCAACGTCAAGCGCATGACCACGGGCGGCGCGGCCGGCTATGTGGCCAAGTACATCGCCAAGAGCGTGGGCCATGCGGCCCTGGCTGACCACCTCGATGTGGTGCAAGGCCAGCTGTGGGACGTGGAGCAGGGCGATATGCCCGGCCATCGCCGCGTAGACGCCTGGGCCGCGTGCTGGGGCATTCGCCAGTTCCAAGCCATTGGCATGCCCAGCGTGTGCGTGTGGCGCGAGCTGCGCCGCGTGGGCAAAGACCAGATTGAAACCATGCGCCTGGATGGCGACCGCGCCACCTGGAAGGCCTGGGGCGCTTGCCACAAGCACAGCGACGACATAAAGGCCGACTGGCGCCGCTACATGGAAGCCATGGGCGGCCACTGCGTGGGCCGTGGCCGCTGGCACCTGAGCATTGCCCGCCGCCCCGTGCCGGCCGGCGCCGTGAATCAGTACGGCGAAGAGATTGCCCCAGGCCAGGGCCGCGTGGTGGGCCTGGAAACCCGCGCCGGCCGCTGGCTGGTGTCGCGCCGCATTTCATGGCGCAGCGTGGCCAAGGAAACCGAGACTTTCGACCCCGCAACGTGCACGGATGCCGATAGCGGCAAAGCGCTTGCGATGGGCGCTGACCGCGCGCCGCTGGCGCGCCCTTGGACTGGTTTCAATAACTGTACGGCCCGCCTGCGCGGCGAGACGCTGCGAGCCCTTTTCGGGCGCGGCCGGCACGAGGCGGAGGACTGGAGCAGTCCCAGCAGCCCCGATTCGGTGCTCTACCGGCCCGCCACCGCCACCCCTTCCCCCGTTTTTTCCCGCTGATCCCGCAAAGGAGGCCAACCCATGCCCGAAATCACCCTCGCCGCCCGCCGCACCGAGCCCCGCGTGCACTGCTGGGCCCGCGCCATCAATGGCGACTACGTGCACAGCGAGCACATGGCGCCTGACCACCTGGCCAAGGTGTTCGCCGCCGAGCGCGAGCGCTTGGCCGCCGTAAAGCCCCGCCGCCAGCGCAAGCCACGCGCCGTGGCCACCGAAAACAACCCCGCCCAGCTGCGCCTGGTCGGCTGACGCCACAACCACCACCACAAAGGACCACCACCATGAGCCTGCACACCATCACCACCGCGCACAGCTACCGCGCAATCCTCATCCCCGCAGATATCCACCCTGATGAGGTGGAGCAGCTGGCAGACGACAACCTGCTGCCCGTGCTGCAGCTCAAGGCCGCCAGCGCATCGCATGCAACCGTCAGCGCAGGCGCAGCCAGCGGCCTGCCCGTTCTGCGCGTCGAACGCCTGGAGGCCTGAGCATGGCTGAGCGACGTTACCTATCTGAAATGACTGCGGCCCAGGCCGCAGCAAGCATCGAGACAGCACTCGACAAGGTGTCCAAAGACCTGGACCAGATATCGGTTCGTGAATGGGATTCGCAACCCGTGCGCGACATGCGCAACCGCGAGCAGGAGCTGCATTCAGCGCTCGTTGTGTTGCGCGATCTGGAAAGCAACCAGGGCGCATTCACGTTGAACGCGCGCGCTCAAGAAGCGCCTGCAGCCCCTGCCGCACCTGCGGCGGAAACCAAGGGAGCATGACCATGCAAACCACCACCCCCGTGGAAATCCGCCACTTCCATCTGTTTTGCGGCCTGGGCGGCGGCGCGCGTGGCTTCAACCGCGCCAGCCCCCGTGTGGGCAACCTGCAGGCGAAATTCCGCTGCCTGGGCGGCATCGACGTGGACCCGGCCAGCATCCGGGACTTCGGCCGCCTGGCCGGCGTGCCCGGCACCGTGTTGGACCTGTTCGACCGCGAGCAATACCGCACCTTCCACGGCGCCGAACCGCCAGCGGATTGGCGCGAAGCCACAGCCGCGGATATCCAGCGCGCAGCTGGCGGCGAACGCCCGAACATCGTGTTTCTGTCCGCTCCCTGCAAGGGATTCAGTGGCCTGCTGTCCGAGGGCAAGAGCAAAACCGACAAGTACCAAGCCCTCAACCGCCTGACGCTGCGCGGCGTGTGGCTGATGCTGGAGGCCTGGCGCGATGACCCGCCAGAGCTTGTGATTTTCGAGAACGTGCCGCGCATCGCCACGCGCGGCCGGCACCTGCTGGACCAGATCGTGGCCTTGCTGCGCGCCTACGGCTATGCCGTGGCCGAGACGACGCACGACTGCGGCGAAATTGGCGGCTTGGCGCAGAGCCGTCGCCGCTTCCTGCTGGTGGCCCGCCACGCAGAAAAAGTGCCATCGTTCCTGTACCAGCCCCGCAGCAAGCCGCTGCGCGCCGTGGGCGACGTGCTGGGCCGCATGCTCCTGCCCGGCGACCTGCGCGCCGGCCCCATGCACCGCGTGCCCAGCCTGCAGTGGAAAACGTGGGTGCGCCTGGCCTTTGTGCAGGCCGGCAGCGACTGGCGCAGCCTCAACCGGCTGGCCATCGAGGACGGCACGCTGCGGGACTATCTGATCGTGCCCGAGATGCACGCCGGCATGCTGGGCGTGCAGGACTGGACGCGGCACAGCTCCACCGTGACCGGCAAGGGCCGGCCGAGCTGCGGCAATTTCGCCGTTGCAGATCCACGATTCGAGCAGTCGGCCCTGTGGTCCGATGGCCAGGCCTACGGCGTGCGTCGCTGGGATGCCAGCATGGGCACCGTGGCCGGCCAGCAAGGCCCTGGCCAGGGCGCGTACAGCGTGGCCGACCCGCGCCACCACGGCCCCGCCAAGCACTCAAACGAATACCGCGTGGTGCGCTGGGACCGTGCCGCCATGGCCGTGACCAGTGCCCACGGCACCGGCCAGGCCGTGGCAGATCCGCGCCGCGATGGCCCGTGCTTTGGCAAGTACGCCGTGACGCCCTACGGCACGCACGCCGGCACCGTCATCAGCGGCAGCACCACCGGCCAGGGCGCGTTTGCCGTGGCCGACCCGCGCAGTGGCATGGACGCCGAGCGCACCGCGTACACCACGGGCGGCCACTACGGCGTGGTGCCGTGGGACAGCCAGGCCGGCGCCGTCAGCGGCGCGGCATGCCACGACAACGGCCGCTGGAGCGTGGCAGATCCGCGCATGCCGGCAGCTGCTGACAAGCTCGTATGCCGCATCGTCTCCGAGGACGGCACATGGCACCGCCCTTTCACCACCTTGGAGCTGGCGCACCTGCAGAGCCTGGTCGAACCCGACGAGCTGCTGGAACTGGACGGCACCAGCGACCAGGCCAAGCGCGAGCGCATCGGCAATGCCGTGCCCAGCGAGGCCGGCGAAGCCATCGCCCACGTCATGGGCGAAACGCTGCTGCTCGCGTTGAGCGGCGAAACGTTCATCCTCTCAGCGCAGCCGGTATGGGTGCGGCCGATTGCCCTGGGACTGGCCATGGGGACCACGGCATGAAAAAGCACATCAAGCGCAAGCACTACAACCCACACGGTGCGCCCATCTGGCGTGGCCACGCCATGCGCGCCATGGCCCGCGAGCTGCGCGAAAAGTCAGTGGCCATGCTGGTGGCCAACCACGGCAGCAAACAGCGGGAGCTGTTGGCCTACCTGGCCAAGCTGGTGGGCATCGGCGCCGAAGTGTCGGCCCGCCTGCCAGCTGAAAAGCGCAACGCCCACGGCCTGCACCACTCCCTTGCCATCGTGGTGCAGATGGCCTGCGACGGCGACCGCTGGGACTCGGCATGGGCCGCGCAGCTCGCAACGGCTGCTGACCTGTCCGCCGATTTGCTGGTCGAAAACGGCGATATCGCAGCCCAAGTGTTCGACGGCGCGCACCAGCTGGCAGCGTGCATCCTGGCCGGCACCATCCGGGCCGATGCCATCGAGCCGGCGCCACCAGAAGTAAGCCCATGAGTGCGAACAAGCCCCAAAAAAACCAGTCCCAAAAACCACCCAAAGGAACCAACGAAATGAACCCGCATCTGAGCACCGCACCCCGCATGGACACTCAAGGAATTGCCGAATACCTCGGCCTGAGCCGCGAGCACGTCACCGCGCGCCTGACAAAGCGCCCGGATTTTCCCAAGCCCTTCATCAACGCCAGCCGCCGCATTCGTTATTGGCGAGTGGCTGACGTGAAAGCATGGGCAGAGGGGCGCCATTGAGCGTTGCATGGGCCTACCAGCGCCCTTGTGGCTTGCGCCGCTGCCAGCCGGGCGGCAGCTCCAAGGCTTCGCGCCCAGAGCCCGGCACATCATTGGCACGCAGCACCAACTGAACATCCAGCAGCCGCAAAATTTCCGCCAGCTGGCCAACGCTGACAGCCAGCGGATCGCGCTCTATCACCGCCACGCGGGCCTGGGAGATTCCAAGCAGGTGAGCCAGTCGGGCCTGGCTCATGCCGGCCGCCTTGCGCAATGACTTGAGTTGTGGGGCCAATTGGTGCGGCAACTGCAACAAGTAGTCCATGGCGTGCTCCAAAATCACCCATAGGTGATAAAAGCAAAAAATAACCGATGGGTTATCAAATGGCCTAAAGCCGTGCGGCGATGTCCTCGGCCGATTCCCGGTAGTAGGTATTGAACAGCTCATTGATATCCACATGGCCGCTGATGCGGGCCAGCGTCATCACGTCCACGCGCTTGCTTAGCCATGTCAGGGCCGTGGCGCGCAGGTCATGGAAGCGCAGGCCCTCAACCATCACCCGATCGCGCAGCTTGCGGTAGAGCGTGTCGCGGCTCGCATCGCTGATGGTCCAATAGGCGTCACGCCCAGCAGCCTCGGCTGAAGCCTCCAGCACGCGCAGCAAACGCACGGCGCGGCTTGTCAGTGGCACGCGCCGCGCGCCCACGATGGCCTCCGTCTTGTGGTGCGGCAGCTCGTAGACCTTGCGCCGGAGATCCACGTTGCTGCGTGACATGCGCAGGATTTCGCCGCTTCGCATGCCGGTATGCAGGGCCACCAGCATGGCCCACGCAGCCTGCTGCATGGGGGCCACGGGAGCCACGCGCGGGGAAACCATTGCAGATCGCAGCATCAGTCGGATTTCAGACCACTGCCCCGTGCGCCGCCGGGCGTGGGCCTTCCCGGGGAGCTTGATTTCTGGCCACGGGCTTTTGCCCGCCCATTTCCACTGCTTGATAGCCAGCGACCAGATAGGCCGGAACTGCTGTGCTTCACGCAGCACGCTGGATCCGGACACCTGTTTCAGCCTGGCATCACGCCAGCGCGCCAAATCGTCGCCCGTGACCTCATGAAAGACTTTGGACGCCAGCTCGGGGAATTCGCGCAGCCAAGCATCGAAACGCAGGTTGTCGGCCCGCGCCGTCAATGGCGGCTTCTTGTCCGTGACCTCGCACCGATATCGCTCTACGGCCTCGGCCAGGGTGCGCCGGGGAAACTCGCCCCGTGCGCCGGCCAAAATCGCAGCCTCTTCGGCAACAGCCCATGCCTGAGCCTCGGCCTTTGTCGGCCGCACTGCTGTGCGCCGCACGCCCATTCGCTCAACCTCTGCGCGCCACCCCGTTTTGAGTTTTCGGAAATACGCCACCCACGCCCCCATGACCCGCGCCAGGTCATGCGGGATCGCATGCGGGAACTGTGCGGGATTGGAATGTGATTTTGCGCCAGATCCTGCCAGCTTCGGCCGGCACGCGCGGAGGCGTCGAACCAAGAAAAAAGCCCGTTTTCATAGGAGAAAACGGGCTTGAGGGGGTTTCGGTGGATTACACCGGGTTTTTATTGTGGTGCGCGGGGGG
>NZ_JTKZ01000393.1:0-1673 GCF_000799035.1 Delftia sp. ZNC0008 | reverse complement strand
CCGCGTGCCGTGGTGTTCGAGCCCTGGGAGGAACGCCTGGCCACCCGGCGCTCGCACGTCGTCAGCGATGCCTTGGGCACGGGCGGCGGCACCATCCGCCTGTGGGGGCGCCGGCGCCTGCTCACGCTGGAGCGGCTGATCCCGCAGGCCACGCGCGTGCGCGTGCACCTGCTGGGCAGCGGCATGCCCAGCTTCTGGGTGGTGGAGCTGGGCCAGGTCACGGTCACGCTGGGCCTGTCGGGCTGGAGCGCCAACGACTGGGCCGCCAGCGCGCGCTTTCACCTGATGGCGCCGCAGGCCGAGGTCACGCCCGCCCAGGTCGAGGCCGTGGGCCGGCAACTGCAGTCGTGCTGGCAGGCCGGCGCGCAGGAACTGGCCCAGGCCACGGGCCTGGTTCCGGCCCAGGTGCACACGGCCATGACACGCTGGATGCAGGCCGGGCGCGCGGTCTACGACCTGGACGCCGGGCGCTACGCCTGGCGCGAGCTGCTGCGCGAGCCGCTGACGGCGCAGCAATTGCAGCCCGCCAACCCCGAGGAGGACAAGGCGCTGGCCCTGGTGCGCGGCAAGGCCATTGCCCCGCCGCGCATCGACCGCAAGGACGGCTTCAGCCGCATCACCGGCCAGATACCGCGCGCCGATGGCAAGCGCCTGTTCGACACCCAGCTCGAACTCAACGCGGACGAGCGCCTGACCGATGCGCGCTGCAGCTGCAACCACTACCAGCAGCACCGGCTGCGCCAGGGGCCCTGCGAGCACATGATTGCGCTGCGCCTGGTGGCGCAGGCCCAGCTCGATGCCGCACGCCAGCCGGCAGGCCCGCAGCAGGCGGCCGCAGCAGGACAAGGAGAAATCGCGTGAACCGCCTCAATTGCTCTACACTGCCACGCGGAGCGACGCGCAGGCTCTTGCAACCCGGGTGGTGTTTCGCCACCCTTGTGAACTGCCGTTTCATGCACCACGGGCGCCGTTTTCACTGTGCCACCCCAGCGACGGTATGCGTTTTCCTGAGTGGCTTGCTACAAGCGAAACACGCATACCGTCGCGGGGTGGCGTCGAGCGAACAGCTCCCGTCCCGTGAGCCCTGCGGGCTCTTCGACGAGAAGCGCGTCGCTCCACCTTCTTGCCCGCCTCGCACCGGCCGGGCCCGCCTTGCAGGGGTTGCCGCATGAGCCAGCCGCAACCCACGCGCGCCGAGATCTACGAGCGCATCAAGGCCTCCAGCAAACAGGAAGTCATCCTCGAGGAAATGCAGCGCCTGGGCTTCTGGCCCAAGGGCGAGGGACAGCCGCAGCTGGCCGCCGCCCACATCCAGCGCGAAGGCGGGCTGCAGCGCGAGCTGGCCGAGCTGCGCCAGCAGATCGCCGTGCGCCAGAACCCCGAGCGCGCACTGCGCCAGATGCGCAAGGAGCGCATGCAAAAGGCGCTGGCCCAGCGCGAGGAAACCAAACGCCGCCAGGCCCAGGAACGCCATGACAAGGCGCTGGCCTGGCATGCCAGGCGGTCCACGCGCGTGGGCTATCTGGGCCCCGGCGTCTCCGCGGCCCTGCAGGATGCCGCCCGGGATGGCACGGAGCGCTGGCAGGCCGATCCGCAGCGGCTCGCCCGGCATGGCCTGCCGCAGCTGGCCGATGCCGCCCAGCTGGCGCAGGCCATGGGCATCACCGTGGCCG
>NZ_JTKZ01000723.1:0-502 GCF_000799035.1 Delftia sp. ZNC0008 | reverse complement strand
CCGCGTCACCGTCACCGGCAGGCCGGCCTGCAGCGCGGCCCAGCGGCCCACGCAGGGCGTCTCGCTGCTGGCGTAGGACTGGGCGAAGACCACGTCGTCGATGCGTGCGGGGTCGATGCCGCTTTTCTCGACCACGGCGCGCACCGTGGTGGCGGCCAGTTCCTCGACCGATACCGGCCGCAGGCTGCCGCCGAAGGTGCCCACGGGCGTGCGAAGGGGGGTGACGATGGCGGCTCTGCGCATGGTGTTGTCTCCTTGGGAATCAGTCGATCAGTGGATCAGTGGATCAGGAAAAGGCTGCGCCGCATTGGCGCAGCAGGGTATGTGCCTGTTGTTCCAGGTCGGCGCGGTGCTCCGGCGCCGCGATGTCGATCAGCCGTTTCACGCGGCGCGACAGCGTCTGGCCGCGCAGGTCGGCCACGCCGTGTTCGGTGACGATGAGGCCGGCGTCGCTGCGCGGCGTGCTGACGGGGCCGGACAGCCGCGCAACGATGCGACGCGG
>NZ_JTKZ01000312.1:0-378 GCF_000799035.1 Delftia sp. ZNC0008 | reverse complement strand
TCGTCCGCGTCCAGCACGCCGCCGGTGATCGTCTTGTTGAGCAGGGGCTGGGCCGTGCCGATGATCGAGCCGAGCTGGCTCACGAACTCATGCGACACGCTGAAGGCGTAGCCGCTGGGCAGCAGCGCGGCCTTCAAGGTGTCAGTGGAGGCATTGATGGAGCCGGAGAGAAGCTTCTCCATGCCCTTCGGATAGCTGGTGTTCGACATTGGAAGCTCCTGCGAAGTGAATTCCCGCAGTCTTCCAATGCCGCCCTTTCAAGGCCAACCCTGCAAGGGGCAAGTGCTATCGCGTCTCCGCTGCCATCTCCCGCATCTGCTGACGCAGCGCCTTGGGCGAGTTGTCCGCAATGCGGTCTGTCCGGTCCTTACCCATCTC
>NZ_JTKZ01000098.1:0-466 GCF_000799035.1 Delftia sp. ZNC0008 | reverse complement strand
CGCTCGCTGGGCACCACGCTCACGGCCAGGCCATCCATCAAACCCCAGGGCAGCCCGATGCCCAGGCCGACCAACACCAGCGGCGCCGCCATCTGCGCAAAGGCCGTGCCCGGCGCGCACCCGCCCAGCCACAGCAGGCCCGCAGCGCACACCAGCAACCCCGCCAGGCACAGCAGCGCGGCCGAAACCCAGCGCGTGAGCCAGCCCGCCAGCAACGGCACGAACAGCATGGGCAGGGACAGCACAAACATCAGCTGCCCCGCCTGCAGCGGCGCCATGTCCTCCACGCCGATGAAGCGCACCGGCAGCAGCACCAGCAGCACCACGAAGGCATAGGCCGGCGCACCCGCCAGCAACTGCACGCCCACGAAACGCGGATAGCGAAACAGCGACAGGTCCAGCATGGGCTGCCCCGTGCGCTGCTGCACGCGCCGCTCCACGGCCACAAAGGCCGCCAGCGACGCGG
>NZ_JTKZ01000709.1:0-543 GCF_000799035.1 Delftia sp. ZNC0008 | reverse complement strand
GCAGCTGGGCCAGGCGCTCGGGCGCGGCCACCGCCAGCGCGGTGAGCCGGCCCGCCTTGATGAAGGGCAGGGCCGAGGGCAGGTTGTCGAAGACGATGGGCACCTGGCCCGCCACCGCATCGTTGAGCGCCGGGCCCGAGCCCCGGTAGGGCACATGCGTGAGCGACAGCCCCGAGCGGCTGGACATCAGCTCCATCAGCATGTGGCCTATGGAGCCCGTGCCCGCCGTGCCGTAGGCATGCTTGCCGGGGTTCTTCTTCACCTCCTCCACGAAGGCCGCAAAGCTCTGCGCCTTGAAGCCCGGATGCACGGCCAGCACATTGGGCGTGGCCGCAATGTTGGTGATGGGCGTGAAATCGGTGAGCGGGTTGTAGGGCAGGCGCGGGTTGATAGCCGCATTGGTGGCCGTGGTGGACACGGTGGCCACGCCCAGCGTGTAGCCGTCGGGCTGGGCGCGCGCGGCCTCGTGCGCGCCGATGGCGCCTCCGCCGCCGCCCTTGTTGTCCACCACCAGCGGCTGGCCCAGGGCCTCTGCCATGCGCG
>NZ_JTKZ01000191.1:0-529 GCF_000799035.1 Delftia sp. ZNC0008 | reverse complement strand
CCGCGTCAGGCGCCGGCGTGCCCACGGATTGAAACGGGCAGGGGTTGTCATGTCTTGTCTCCAGGTGATCGTTCTGATGTCCGCTGATGTCTGCTGATGTCTGCCTGTGTGGGCTTTCGACGGCCTGCGGCACACTGCGCGCTGCACGCAGGCCCTTTTCTGCCCTGCCTGCAATCACCGGGAAATTCTTTTCCATGCCTTCGCGCAGCACCAATCCAAACGTCCGGCCAGCGGACATTCCAGTCTCCGCCGACGATGCCGGCAGCCGCACCCTGCGCCGTGGCCTGCAGGTGCTGGACGCCGTGCTGGCCGCTGGCCGCGAAGGCCTGCGCGTCGCCGACCTGTGCCGCGCCACGGGGCTGGAGCGCGCCACGGTGTACCGCCTGCTGTCCACCCTGGTGGACAGCGGCTATGTGGCGCACAGGGGGCGCTTCGCCTATGCGGCCGGCCACCGGCTGGCGGCCACGGCCGCCAGCGCGGGCCAGCCCAACATGGCCGTGCGGCTGCAGCCCGTGCTGGAGCGCGTGAG
>NZ_JTKZ01000934.1:0-455 GCF_000799035.1 Delftia sp. ZNC0008 | reverse complement strand
GGGGCCGCAGCCTGCCCGACCGCATCGTCCAGCTGCATCCCGACATAGACGTGCTGGTGCTCTCCGGGGGCTCCAGCGCGGCCCGGACCGAGGCCGCGCCTGCCGCACCGCTGCGGCGCAGGCCGCTGCCCTGGAAGGGCTATGCCGGCGTGACCCTGGCCTGCTTGACCGCCACGGTGCTGGCCGAGCAGCTGCTGCGCATCTTCGACCCGGCCAACGTGGTGATGCTGTTCCTGCTCATCGTCGTGCTGTCTTCGTTGCGCTGGGGGCGTGGCCCGGGCGCCTGGGCGGCGCTGCTGTCGGTACTGTGCTTCGACTTTTTCTTCGTGCCCCCGCGCGGATCCTTCCATGTCAACGACACGCAGTACCTGTTCACCTTCGTGCTGATGCTGGGCGTGGCCCTGGTCTGCGGCCAGCTCATGGCGCGGCTGCGCCACGAGGCGCGCGTGACGCGG
>NZ_JTKZ01000132.1:0-328 GCF_000799035.1 Delftia sp. ZNC0008 | reverse complement strand
CAGGTCGGTGGTGATGACGGCCGGCAGGCTCAGGGCCAGGGTTTCCAGGCCGCCGTCCACTTCACGGGTCACGTTGACCTTGTCGCCAGCGACTTCGACCTTGGAGGCGAAGGTGGCCTGGGGCAGGTCGGCCAGGGCCGCCAGCATCTGGCCGGTCTGGTTGGCATCGTCGTCGATGGCCTGCTTGCCCAGGATGATCAGGCCGGGCTGCTCCTTGTCGACCAGGGCCTTGAGCAGCTTGGCGACGGCCAGGGGCTGCAGTTCCTCGGTGGTCTCCACCAGGATGCCGCGGTCGGCACCGATGGCCATGGCCGTGCGCAGGGTTTCC
>NZ_JTKZ01000641.1:0-13908 GCF_000799035.1 Delftia sp. ZNC0008 | reverse complement strand
CCGCGTAGCCACGGTCACCGGCAATGTGCAGCACCGGGTAGGCGATGGCCAATTGGAAGACATTCCGCGTGGCACCCGTGTGCAGGTGGCCACGGCCATCGGAAGCTATGTGCTGTCCTGGACCCAGGAGGATCAGCCGATCACCGTGTCGCTGGCCAAGCGGGAGTTCGAACTCTATGTCGATACGGGGGAGATCGAGGTCAGCGAAGCCTGACGCCGGCCATGTCCCCGTCCACTCCGAAGGCCCTGCGGCATACCTGCCGCAGGGCCTTTTGCATGGTGGCCAGTCCTTCGCTCAGGCGGGCAGCTGCAGCGCGGTCTGGATGCGCACTTCGCCGGCCAGCAGCTTGTGCACGGGGCAGGCCTCGGCCACCTGCAGCAGGCGCTGGCGCTGTTCGTCGTCCAGGTCGCCTTGCAGGGTGATCTGGCGTTCGATCAGGTTGCCGCTGGCCGGCGTGCCTTCGGGGTTCAGGCGCAATTGCACATCCACCTGCTCCAGCTTCCACTGCTTGCGCGCCGCATACATCTGCAGCGTGACCGTGGTGCAGGCGCCCAGGGCCGACAGCAGCAGCTGCAGCGGGTTGGGCGCCGTGTCGCCGCCGCCCTTGTCCGCGGGCTCGTCCACATGCCAGCTGTGGCCTTGGGGGTCGCCAAGCGTGACGCGATAGGGGGTGTCCGTGCTGGTGGCATGGGCGCTGTGGATCATGGAAGGTCCTTTGTCCTGGGGGTGTCGCAAGAGGGGTGGGGGAGCCAACGGACGACTCTACGCCTGCTTCGCGTCCGCTGCCTGGGGCCGATGCTTCATGCGCAGCGGAATTTTGAGGTAGTGCACGCCGTTGGCCTCGGCCTCGGGCCAATGGCCTGCGTGCATGTTGACCTGGATGGCGGGCAGCAGCAGGGCTGGCGCCGACAGCGTGGCGTCGCGCCGGTTGCGCATGGCCACGAAGCTGGCCTCGTCCACGCCCGCGTGCACATGCACGTTGCCGGCACGTTGGTCGGCCACGGTGGTTTCCCAGGCGTGGTGGTCGCGGCCCGGCGCCTTGTAGTCATGGCACATGAACAGGCGTGTTGCGGGCGGCAGGGCCAGCAGGCGCTGGATGGAGCGGAACAGCGTGCGCGCATCGCCGCCCGGAAAGTCGGCGCGCGCCGTGCCGTAGTCGGGCATGAACAGCGTATCGCCCACGAAGACCGCATCCTCGATGCGGTAGGACACGCAGGCGGGCGTATGGCCGGGCGTGTGCATCACCTCGATGCGCAGCCCGCCCAGCGGCAGGCTGTCGCCGTCGGCCAGCAGCCGGTCGAAGGGCTGATCGCCGCCGGACGCGGGCAGGTTGAAGACGGGGCGGAAGATGCGCTGCACCTCGCGGATGTGCTCGCCCACGGCGATCGGGGCGCCCGTGCGCTCGCGCAGGCACGGGGCCGCGCTGAGGTGGTCGGCATGCGCATGGGTTTCCAGGATCCAGCGCAGGCGCAGGCCCTGGGCCTGCGCGGCGGCCAGCACGGCATCGGCCGAGCCGGTGTGGGCCTGGCCGCTGGCATGGTCGTAGTCGAGCACGGGGTCGATGGCGGCGGCCTCGCCCGTGTTCGCATCCCAGACCAGGTAGGTCACGGTATGGGTGGCTTCGTCGAAGAATGGCGCGATGCGCAGCGGCGAGGTCATGAAAGCACTCCTTTGTCGATGGCTCCAGTGCAGCCTGCCGGCAAGTATATTAGAATTTGCTAAATTAGATTTTTCTTAATCATGAACCAACCCATCCTCTCCTCCGAACAGGCTTTCCTGCAGCAGGGTGCGGCGCGCGCCGCCGCCCTGCTGCGCGCCGTGGGCAACGAGAGGCGCCTGCTGGTGCTGTGCCTGCTGATCGAGCATGGCGAGCTGTCGGTGGGCGGGCTGCTGGAGCGTATCCCGCTGAGCCAGTCGGCTCTGTCCCAGCATCTGGCGCGCATGCGCGAGGAGGGCCTGGTCGCCTACCGCCGCGAGTCGCAGACCCTGTACTACCGCATCGCCGATCCCGATGCGCAAAAGCTGGTGGCGGCACTCAAGAGCATCTTCTGTCCCTGAAAACCCCCACCCCAGGAGTCGTCCCATGTCCCTTCCCCTCATCTCGGCCCAGGCCGCCCGCCAGTTGCAGGCGCAAGGCGCCTGGCTCATCGACATCCGCGCGCCCGACGAACATGCGCGCGAACGCATGGCAGGCGCCCGCAGCATGCCCATGGAGCGCCTGGGCGCCCAGGCCTGGGGCGATGCGCCGGCCGCCGTGGTCTTTCACTGCCGTTCCGGCAACCGCACGCGGCTCAACGCCCAGGCCCTGGCGGCTGCCTTGCCGCCCGGCTGTGTCGGCCATGTGCTCGACGGCGGCCTGGACGCCTGGAAGGCCGAAGGCCTGCCCGTGCTGCAAGACAGCCGCCAGCCGCTGGAGCTGCAGCGCCAGGTGCAACTGGGTGCGGGCGGGCTGGCTCTGCTGGGCGCCGTGCTCGGTGCCACGGTTTCACCGTGGTGGCACCTGCTTTCGGCCTTCGTGGGCTGCGGTCTGATCGTGGCGGGTGCCACCGGCTTTTGCGGACTGGCGCGCCTGCTGATGAAGGCGCCCTGGAATCGGCGCGCCCTGGGGCAGTGACGGTGTCTGCGCTGAAGTCCACCTGACGCCGGCCGGCTGCCCCCCTCCTTCCCCTGTTCCGGGGACTGTGGAGAACCCCGGACGGCAGTACGATAGCTGCATGACATCTGTTTATGCCCAACGCCGCGCACGCTTGGCCGCCCAGTTGGGCGCCGGCGGCATCGCCATCATTCCCACCGCTCCCGAGCGCCAGCGCAACCGGGACACCGGCTATCTGTACCGCCACGACAGCTATTTCTATTACCTGACCGGCTTTGCCGAGCCCAATGCCTGCCTGGTACTGGCCGCCGATGGCACCAGCGTGCTGTTTTGCCAGCCCAAGGACCTGGAGCGCGAAATCTGGGACGGCATCCGCCTGGGCCCCGAGGCTGCCGTGGCCACGCTGGGCGTGAGCCAGGCGTTCTCCAGCGCCGAGATCGATACGCGCCTGCCCCGCCTGCTGGAGAACCGGGGCCGCCTCTGGTATCCGTTCGCCACGCATGAAGGGCTGGCCGTGCGCGTGGAAGGCTGGCTGGGCCAGGTGCGCGCACGCGTGCGCTTTGGCGCGCTGTGCCCGTCCGAGCAGGGCGACCTGTGCACGCTGCTGGACGAGATGCGCCTGGTCAAGGACGCCCGCGAGCAGGACATCATGCGCCGCGCCGCCGCCATCAGCGCCCAGGCCCATATCCGCGCCATGCAGCGCTCGGCGCGCATGCTGCGCGCAGGCCAGGAAGTGCGTGAATACCACCTGGATGCCGAGCTGCTGCATGAATTCCGCCAGCAGGGCTCGCAGTACGTGGCCTACGGCTCCATCGTGGCCGCCGGCGCCAATGCCTGCGTGCTGCACTACCAGGCCGACAAGGCCCCCGTGCGCGCGGGCGAACTGGTGCTGATTGACGCCGGCTGCGAGCTCGACGGCTACGCCAGCGACATCACGCGCACCTTCCCCGCCGATGGCCGCTTCACCGGCCCGCAGCGCGCGCTCTACGAGCTGGTGCTGGAAAGCCAGAAGGCTGCCGTGGCGGCCACGCGGGCCGGCGCGCGCTTCAACGATCCGCACGACGCCACCGTGGCCGTGCTGGCGCAGGGCATGCTGGATCTGGGCCTGCTGGACAAAAAGGTCTATGGCAATGCCCAGGACGTGATCGAGCAGCGCGCCTTCTTCCAGTTCTACATGCACCGCACCGGCCACTGGCTGGGCATGGACGTGCATGACTGCGGCAGCTATGTGGAGCCTTCGGAGCTGGGCCAGTCGCACGAGCGCAAGGACCCGCTGTCGGGCGAGACCATCACCAACCGCCCCAGCCGCATCCTGCGTCCGGGAATGTGCACCACCATCGAGCCGGGCATCTACGTGCGCCCTGCGGCCGGCGTGCCCGAGCAGTTCCACAACATCGGCATCCGCATCGAGGACGATGCCATCGTCACCGAGACCGGCTGCGAGCTGATCACGCGCGGCGTGCCCGTGGAGCCCGACGAGATAGAAGCCTTGATGCGTGACTGACAACGCCAGCCTGCCCACCACCGGCCCCGTGTCCACTCTCATGCCCGCCCCATCGGCCTATGCCGCACCCGCACTGCCCCGGCTGAGCTGGCGCATCTTCACGGTGCTCTGGCTGCTGGGGCTGCCCGGCGTGGCGGCCATGGCCTGGTTCGTGCTGCCCGACTGGATGCGCATGCTGGGCCTGCCCGTGGAGCCGCTGGCCACGCCGCTCACCGGCATCGGCGTGATGGCCGCGCTGCTGGCCCTGCCCGTGGGCGTGGGCGTGTGGCTGGGGCCGCGGCTGGGCCTGTCCGCACCGCTGCTGACCACCTGGGTGGCCGGGCGTTCGCCCCAGCGCGCCGTGCGCTACCTCACGCTGCCGGGGCTGGCCGGTGGCGTGGTCGGCGCGGCCTGGCTGGTGACCCTGGCCCTGGCCTGGCCCGACGACCTGACCCTGATCGACCCCGTCTACGCCATGCCGCTGGGCGCCAAGATGCTGTACGCGGGCATCACGGCCGAGCTGGTGATGCGGCTGGGCGGCATGACGCTGGTGATGTGGCTGCTGTGGCGGCTGAGCGGACGCACAGACCGCCGCCCGGGATGGACGCTGGGCTGGTGGTCCGTCATGCTGTCGGCCCTGCTGTGGGGCATGCTGCAGCTGGCCCTTGCCTGGAGCACCTGGGGCGGCCTGTCGGACGCGCTGGTGCTGCAGTTGCTGCTGTTCGAGGTCGTCCACGGCGCCGTGGGCGGCTTCCTGTTCTGGCGCTATGGCCTGGAGGCGGCCATGGTGGCCCATGCCATCACCTACCTGCTCTCGCACGGACTGGTGTGAGGCCTGGCGTCTGCGCAATGACACCGCCAGGATGAAGCGTCACAGAAGCCTCAGCGAGCCGAACAGGCCCTCGGTTTCGTCCTCGGGGCCGGCGGCGAAGTAGAGCGCGTCGCTGTCGCCCAGGGCCACGCCGTTGCCGAACTGCAGGGCCCACAGGCCGGGGATGGCCACGGGGCGGTGCTGCGCGTCGCGCAGATCGTCCACATAGCGGCCCGTGGACAGGTCGAATGCACAGATGCGGCCTGCTCCCCCGAAGTTGCCGACCAGCAGGTGCCCCGCCAGTGCGCCGAAGCCGTCAGGAGCGATGGCCACGCCCCAGGGCGCATTCAGGCGTCCATCGTCCTCATACATGCGCAGCAGGCGGCCGTCGAGGTCGAACTCGGCCAGCCTGCCGCGCGCAGGCCGGTTGCCGCTGGCCGCTTCTGCGGCTGCGTCCACCGCATCCTCCTCGCCGGCATGGAACGCCAGGGGATCGTCCGGGTCGGGCTGGCTGATCGCATAGAGCACGAACACGCGGTCGCGGCGGCCGTCGTTGACGACCTGGATGTTGAAGGGCACCGGATCACCGGGCCGGGCCTCGCCTGCCGCGCCTGATGCGAACGGGTTGGCGAAGCCCTGGGTGGGCACCAGTTGCCACTGCGCGTCCAGCGTGCGGATCTGGGGCCGGGCGCCGAAGTCGGCCATCCACACGCGGTCCCAGCGGCCCGTGTGGATGGCTGCCCCGAAGAAAGCCATGCCCTGGTCGGCGCCATTGAACATTTCCACCGCAGGGCCGTCCACCCGGACGATGGCGCCCGTCTGCGCATCGCGCTCCGTCCAGGCGCTGACGCTGCCGCTGTCGGTCACGAAGACGAAGCGGGCCGAGCCCTCGAGCAGGCGTCCGGCGGCAGGCTGCTGCTGGACCCGCAGCAGCTGCGAGGCCAGGGGCGCACCGTTGTAGACCACGCCGGTGACTTTGCCGGCACTGTCATCGCCGGTCAGGGCATCGGAGCGCGGAACGGCCACTTCGCGCAGGCCGTCCTGGTGCAGGGCGCGCATCCCGGGATCGGCCGAGCGAGCCACGTCACCGATGAACTGCCAGGACGTGCCCCCGCCGCCAATCCAGAAATGGCCTCCCGCGCCGGCCGGGCGGATGGCGATGCCCCAGCCGTTGACGAAGCCGGGCTGCGTGAAGCGCGCGCCGTAGCGCGCATGGCTGGCGAGCAGGGGAGTCTGGACATAGCGGTTGGCGGCAACATCGCCACCCGCGCCGCAGGCGGTCAGCGCCGGGGAGGCCAAGGTGGTCAGAACAAAGCGTCTGCGGTCAAGCATGGTGGATTTCCTGGTGGCATGGCAAAGCTGTGGATGGGCTGGCTGAGCATGCGAAACCAAGGGGAACCGTATGTTCTGGCTGCGGCCTGCGGGCCGGGTGGCCCACAGGAATATGAAGGCGATGCTAGGAAGCAGGGGCGGGCCGCGTCAATGTGGACCAGTCTGATTCTGTGGTGTCCTGCGGCGCGGTGAGCATTGCGAACGCGGCGGGCAAAACTGCTTTCACAGGAGACCGGCATGGCACAGCGCCTTTGCCGGGAATGCTGCAGTGCAGCATCAAAAGCAATAGCGGCAAAGGCAGTGCACCGCAGTGTTCGGCGATGGCAACGGCATCCGGCCGCCCCCTTGCGCAGGCTCAGGATGCGGGGTCTTCAGGCCCGCACCGCATGCCGGAATGTTGCCTTCATGTAACCGCATTCGTGTGAGAATTGAAACCCGATTACAAACCCTGAGCGAGAGACATTCCATGCAAGTGAGCCGTGCCACCAAGATCGTCGCCACCCTGGGCCCCGCTTCCAGCGACCCGCAACTGCTGGAACAGATGGTGCGCGAAGGCGTCAACGTGGTGCGCCTGAATTTCAGCCACGGCAAGGCGCAGGACCACATCGACCGCGCCACCATGGTGCGCGAGGCGGCCCAGCGCGCAGGCCGCGAGGTGGCCATCATGGCCGACCTGCAGGGCCCCAAGATCCGCGTCGGCAAGTTCGCCGAAGGCAAGGTCATGCTGGAGCCCGGCGCGCGCTTCGTGCTCGACGCATCGCGCACCGAGCCCGGCGACATCAACGGCGTGGGCCTGGACTACAAGGAACTGCCGCGCGACGTGAAGCCCGGCGACGTGCTGCTGCTCAACGACGGCCTGATCGTGCTCACCGTGGACCATGTGCGCGGCGACGAGGTGCACACCACCGTCAAGCTCGGCGGCGAGCTGTCCAACAACAAGGGCATCAACAAGCAGGGCGGCGGCCTGACGGCCCCGGCGCTGACGGCCAAGGACATGGAGGACATCAAGACCGCCATGAGCTTCCAGGCCGACTACGTGGCCGTGAGCTTTCCCAAGAACGCCACCGACATGGAGATGGCGCGCCAGCTGTGCAACGTGGCTGCGGCCCAGTACGGCCACAAGCCCGGCCTGATTGCCAAGATCGAGCGCGCCGAGGCCATTCCGCGCCTGGAAGAGATCCTGCATGTCTCCGACGGCATCATGGTGGCGCGCGGCGACCTGGCCGTGGAAGTGGGCAACGCGGCCGTGCCCGCGCTGCAAAAGAAGATGATCCGCATGGCGCGCGACATGGACAAGTTCGTGATCACCGCCACGCAGATGATGGAGAGCATGATCACCAACCCCGTGCCCACGCGCGCCGAGGTCAGCGACGTGGCCAACGCCGTGCTGGACGGCACGGACGCCGTCATGCTCAGCGCCGAGACCGCCGCCGGCAGGTACCCGCTGGAGACCGTGCAGGAAATGGCCAAGATCTGCACCGCCGCGGAAGCGGCCGAAGACCCGGACAGCGATGCCGAGTTCACCGGCCGCCAGTTCTCGCGCATCGACCAGTCGATCGCCATCGGCGCGCTGTTCACGGCCCACCACCTGGGCGCCAAGGCCATCGTCGCCATGACGGACAGCGGCTCCACCGCGCTGTGGATGAGCCGCCACCGCATCCACATCCCCATCTACGCGCTCACGCCCAAGATCTCCACGCAGCGCAAGATGGCCATGTACCGCAACGTGCGCCCCCTGCTCATGGACACCAGCGCCGACCGCGACACCGCGCTGGACCAGGCCGAAGGCCATCTGCGCGCGCGCAACATCGTGCAAAGCGGCGATGTCTACGCCATCACCTGCGGCGAGCCCATGGGCCAGCCCGGTGGCACCAACATGCTCAAGATATGTCGTGTGAACTAACCCCCTGAGGCGCTTCGCGCCTTCCCTCTCTCGCTACGCGGGGGGGACGACACCCTCGCGGCGGGGCGGCCCTTGCTCGGTGTCCCTCGTTTTGGGGAGCGCCAGTTTTATGTGCGGTGCGCTATGCCTTCGCCATGGTCTATTGGGACCTGCCTGAGTGGGTTCGTGCGTTGTAGGGCAGCAGGTTGGGCATGACGGCAAGGCGGCGCCACAGCGCGGCATGCCAGACCAGGGTGGCGCTGCAGATGCCCACGATGGCACCGCCGACCACATCGGACGGGAAGTGCACGCCCAGGTGCACGCGGCTCCAGCCCATGCCCAGGGCCAGCGACCAGGCTGACACCATGACCCAGCGGCGGTGGCGCGTGCCGCCCAGGGTCAGCGCCTGGGCCAGGGCAAAGGCGCCCGTGGCGTGCATGCTCGGAAAGCTGGACCGCAGCGCGTGATCCACCCATTGCACACCCATGCCCAGCTGGGCAGGACGCGGCGCTGGGAAGCCCCAGCGGATCAGCCGCGCCACGGCCCAGGCGGCCAGCATGGACAGCAGGGCCAGCACCAGCGTGCGGCGCAGGGCGGGCGAGCCGCGCAGCAGCCCGGCCATCACGGGAAGGGCGCACAGCGAGGGAAGCCAGGAGGAGATGGCGCGCGCCGCCTCGATCGAGATGGCGGGCGTTTGCGCGTTGGCGTTCAGCAGCGTGAACAGGGCGGGGTCCAGGGGCAGCATGGCAAGGCTCGATCAGGGTGCGGAAGGCGGAAGGCTGGCGGCGGGCCACAGGGAGTCAGGCGCGCTGTCCCGGGTCCGCAGCGCACGCGTGACCGCCAGGTCGAAGAGCCAGCCCGCCGTCCAGCACAGCCAGCCGGTCCACAGCGTGTGGCTCATGAAATGGGCGCCGCGCATCTGCTGGGCCAGGCCCATCGACAGGCCTGCGGCCAGCGAGACGGCCAGCCAGATCCAGGCTGCGCGCGGTGCATGGCGGCGCAGCGCGAAATACCCGGCCAGAAAGGCAAAGCCTGCCGAGGCATGGCCTGCGGGAAAGCAGCGCCCCGGCCCGCCATCGGCCAGGCCCAGCGACCAGTGCGAGACATGGCGCGCCACGCCGCCGAACTCGGCCAGGTCCCAGGGGCAACTGGTCGCGCTGGTGTACTTGAGCAGCGAGATCAGGGCCAGCGACAGCAAGATGCCCGCCACCAGCTGCACGCGCCGCCCGTGAGGCAGCAGGCGCAGCGGGCCGATGGGCCGCCAGACGCACAGCGTCAGGCCCAGCACCACCAGCCAGGCCAGGCGGCGTGCGCTTTCGTGGGCGATGTTCACGAAGAACCAGTCCGAACGCAGCGCAAAGCCATCGGCGTCGCCAAACCAGCGGGCCATGGCCAGGTCCAGGGCGCCGGCATCCCAGGCCAGGACCACGGCCAGCGCCGCCAGGGTCCACAGCAGGGTGCTTTTGAAGGAGGGGCCCTGCGCAGGGGCGGCGGAAAAATCTCGGGGTTCAGGTGTCGGCATGGCCGGCAGCATGAGAAGCGCGGCTTAAACCCGTCTTAACGCATGCCCCGGCGTGCGGCCATCGTCTGGCGCCGCAGCCGGCAGCGGCCATTGCACAATGCGAGCATGCGAATACTGGTCGTCGAAGACAATGCGGGCATTGCCGCAGGCCTGCAGGCCAATCTGCAACAGCGCCGCTATGCGGTCGACGTCTGCTCCACCGTGGCCGATGCCTGGCATGCGCTGGAGATGGAGCGCTTCGACGCCGTGCTGCTGGACCTGGGCCTGCCGGATGGCGATGGCAGCGAGATCCTGCGCCGCCTGCGGAGCCCGCGCCGCCCGGGTGGCGACAGCCACGCCCTGCCGGACCCCAACACGCCCGTGCTCATCCTCACCGCGCGCGACCAGGTGCGCGAGCGCATCGCCGGGCTGGACCTGGGTGCCGATGACTACCTGGTCAAGCCCTTCGACATCGACGAGCTGGAGGCGCGGCTGCGCGCCATGCTGCGCCGCGCAGGAGGCCAGGCGGCACCCGTGATCCGCCATGGCGAGCTGGAGGTCGACCCGGCCGCGCGCACCGTGCGCCGCGACGGAAAGCTGGTGGAGATGTCGCCGCGCGAGTTCTCGGTGCTCTGGGTGCTGCTGCAGGCGCGCGGGCGCGTGCTCTCGCGCCAGCAGATCGAGGAACATCTCTACAGCTGGGGCACGGCCGTGGAAAGCAATGCCGTCGAAGTCCACATCCACCACCTGCGCAAGAAGCTGGGCAATGCCAGCATCGTCACCATGCGTGGCGTGGGCTACTTCCTGCCCGTGGAGAACACATGAGCACCGCGCCGGACCGCCGCCCCTCGCTGATCTGGCATCTGATGGCCTGGATGCTGGGCGCGCTGGTCGTGGTCTGGGCCAGCTTCGTGGCGCTGGGCTACCAGACCGGCGTGCACGAGGCCGACGAGCTCACCGACGGCCACCTGGCCGGTGTGGCTGCGCTGGTGCTCAACCTGGAAGTCGCAGGCGCCGTAGGCCAGGGAGCAGCCACGCCCGTGCATGAGCCCCCCGGCCTCATGGCCCACGACTACCAGCAGTCGCTGAGCGTGGCCCTGTGGGATGGCTCGGGCCGGCTCATCTCGCGCACCGGCGATGCGCCCGAGCCCTTCTTCGACACCGAGCAGGGCTTTGCCACCCTGCGCCTGGGCCCGGAGCGCCGCGCCTGGCGCAGCTTCACCCAGTGGAGCCGCGACCATGCGCGCAAGGTCAGCGTGATGATCGAGCTGCAGGAGCGCGACGAACTGGCCGACGACATTGCCGGCCAGATGATCGAGCCCGGCCTGTGGCTGCTGCCCGTGGTGGCGCTGGCGCTGGGGCTGGCCATTCGCCGGGGCATGCGGCCGCTCAACGAACTCTCGCGCGAGGTGGAGCGCCTGGACCTGGCCCAGGCCGAGCGCGTCTCGCATCGCCACGCGCTGCGGGAATTCATGCCCGTGGTGAACTCCATCAACACCTTGCTGGACCGCCAGCAGGAGGCGCTGGAGCGAGAGCGCAGCCTGGCCAACGAAGTGGCCCATGAACTGCGCACGCCGCTGGCCTCCATCGCCTTGCAGGCGCGTGCCCTGGGCGATGCGCCGGCCGGTGCCATGGACGCACCGGCCCAGCGCCAGGCGCTGGCGCAGATAGGCCGGGACGCGCTGCATGCCGGCCATGTGCTCAGCCAGCTGCTGGCACTGGCGCGCGCAGGCCGCGCCATGCTGGCCGAGCCACCCGTGCCTGTGGACCTGGCCGCGCTGGCCCGGCAGGTGGTGGCCGCCCATGCGCAGGCGGCCTGGCAGCGCGACTGCAGCCTGTCCGTGCAGGCGCCTGAGGCACTGGGCGTGATGGGCAATGCCGTGCTGCTGGAGCTGGCGCTGCGCAATCTGGTGGAAAACGCCCTCAAGCACACGCCGCACGGCACGCAGATCGAAGTCCAGGCCGGGCAGGGGCCCGACGGCGAGGTCTGGCTGCAGGTCTGCGACGACGGCCGCCGTGACGGCGCAGAGCGCGCGACGGCGCCCGTGGACAGCCTGCACCTGGGCCACGAGATCGTGGCGCGCGTGCTGCGCGCCCACCAGGGAAGCTTTGGCGAGGCCGCGCCGCCCGAAGGCTTCACGACCTGCTACCGCATGGGAATGCCCGGGACAGGGTTGGCGGCAGCTGGTTAAAATCGCCAGTTACCAAGCGGTTACTGCCGCGATCCCCCGGCCGTGGCCCCGCAGCGCACCCATGACGCAGCGGCGGCTGCCATGCGGCAGGGGCATCCCCCTCTCAACAACTTGATACGGACCCTACACATGCCTCTCGTTTCGATGCGCGAACTGCTGGACCACGCTGCCGAAAACGGCTACGGTCTTCCCGCCTTCAACGTCAACAACCTGGAGCAGGTGCAAGCCGTGATGTCGGCCGCCGACGAAGTGGGCGCGCCCGTCATCCTGCAGGCCAGCGCAGGCGCCCGCAAGTACGCCGGCGAGCCCTTCATCAAGCACCTGATCCAGGCCGCCGCCGAGCAGTATCCCCACATCCCCCTGGTCATGCACCAGGACCACGGCACCTCGCCCGCCATCTGCCAGGGCGCGCTGAACCTGGGCTTCGGCTCGGTGATGATGGACGGCTCGCTGATGGAAGACGGCAAGACGCCTTCCTCCTTCGAATACAACGTGGACGTGACCCGCAAGGTCGTGGAAATGGCCCACAAGCTGGGCGCCACCGTCGAAGGTGAACTCGGCTGCCTGGGCTCGCTGGAAACCGGCATGGCCGGCGAGGAAGACGGCGTCGGCGCCGAAGGCGTGCTCGACCACTCGGCCCTGCTGACCGACCCCGAGGAAGCGGCCCAGTTCGTCAAGGCCACGCAGCTGGACGCGCTGGCCATTGCCATCGGCACCAGCCACGGCGCCTACAAGTTCACGCGCAAGCCCACGGGCGACATCCTGTCCATCCAGCGCGTCAAGGAAATCCACGCGCGCCTGCCCAACACCCACCTGGTCATGCACGGCTCCTCCTCCGTGCCCCAGGAGCTGCTGGAAATCATCCGCCAGTACGGCGGCGCCATGAAGGAAACCTACGGCGTGCCCGTCGAGGAAATCCAGGAAGCCATCAAGCACGGCGTGCGCAAGATCAACATCGACACCGACATCCGCCTGGCGATGACCGGCGCCGTGCGCAAGTTCCTGGCCGAGAACCCCGAGAAGTTCGATGCCCGCGAATGGCTCAAGCCTGCCCGCGAAGCCGCCAAGCAGATCTGCAAGGCCCGCTACATCGAGTTCGGCTGCGAAGGCCAGGGTGCCAAGATCAAGGGCTACACGCTGGAGCAGATGGCCGCCAAGTACGCTGCCGGTTCGCTGCAGCAGGTCGTGAACTGATCGGTTCCGTCCCCTTCAAAAAAGCCCGCCGGTCTGCCTGGCGGGCTTTTTTGCTTTCAGCGCGGCGCGGGGGCCGCAGCCGCAGCCGGTGAGCGCTGGGGCACGGCCATGGCCATCGCGTCATCGGGCACCACGGGCTGGGGGTGGCTGGCGTTCCAGCCGGACACCAGCAGGCTGGCGCCCGACAGCACCAGCAGCAGGCAGACCATCCATTCCACCAGCCGCTTGGGCAGGGCGGGCGGATGGCGCATGTGCAGCCAGGTCACCACCGTCACCACGGGAAAGGCCAGGGCTGCGGCCAGCAGCACGCTGGCGGTGATCTCGCCCTCCCAGGCCACCATCGCCAGGCGCAGCAGCGCGCAGGTGAGGAACATGGCAAACAGGCACTGGCGCACCACCAGGCGGTCCAGCGGCTGGCGGTACAGGTGGTAGACCATGGGCGGGCCCGGCGTGGCAAACAGCCCGCCCAGCAGCCCCGAGGCCACACCGGCCACCCACAGCGACACCGGCCCCGACACCTGCGCGTTGACCTGCTTTTGCAGCAACAGCAACAGCGCGCAGGCCACGATGGCCAGGCCCAGCAGCATGCGCAGCCCGCTCAGCGCATTGCCGCTGAGCCACTGCAGCAGCAGCACGCCGCCGATCACGCCGATGACGCTGCTGATCAGCATGGGCTTGAGCAGCGTCCACTGCGGCACCTGGCGGTGGGCGCGCAGGTAGGCCACGCCGTTGACCACGGACAGCAGGCAGGCCACGTTGGCCGCATCGCCAATGCCCATCAGGTGCGTGGCACCGGCCACGCCCACGAAGATCAGCCCGAAGGCAAAGCCCGTCAGGTTCTGGCAAAACGTGGCCAGGCCCACCAGGGCCAGGAACATCACATACTGGATCACACTCATCAAAAGGCTTTCTGACGCGG
>NZ_JTKZ01000714.1:0-1501 GCF_000799035.1 Delftia sp. ZNC0008 | reverse complement strand
CCGCGTTGCATGGCCACCGCCGCGCCGCCATCGCCCAGGCGGCCCACCAGATAGGCCAGGCAGTAGTCGAGCAGGTCGTCGCCTGTGCCCAGCAGGGCCACCAGGCGCGGCACCTGCGCATGCAGCAGGCGCTGGGCGCCGCCGCCGCGCGCGGCATCCGCATATTCCGCCAGGCGCCACACCAGGCGCGCCTGCTGGCCTGCGGGCATCAGCCGCCAGGCATTGCCGTCCAGGCGCCGGCACAGGGCCGGTATGGCGGCGGCCTGCACGGGCGACTCCGGCAGCTGTGGCGGCTGCGGCGCCGGTTCCTGGGCGTGGCCAGCCAAGGGCAAGGCTTGCACGCCATCCAGCTCGGCAAAACCTTGCTGGGACTGCAGCACATCGCCGGCCGCCAGGCGCTGGCGCAGATAGGCCAGTGCGCGCTGGCGTGCAGGCTCCAGTGCCAGCGGCAACGGGGTCAGCGTGCTGTCATCGACCTGCGCGACGACTCCGGCCTTCCATTGCGTGACCTGCAAGGTCACGACATGGCGCGCCGCCGCGTCGCGCCCCTGCGGGTCCAGGGCCACCAACGTCACGGTGCTGATGCGTTCATTGCGTCCCTGCGGGCGGGACAGTACGGCTTGAGCAAGCAGGTTCATGCGGCAGGCATCCAGTGCTTTTCCATATGGGGTTGGCTGGCGGGAACAACCGGGGCCGCAAAGTGTTCGCGGCCGTCGTTTCCCACTGGCCAACGCAGGGTCAGATGGCATCGCAGTGTAGTGCCTCGATGCCCTGCGGGCGCCGCCCGCCGCGTGCCCGCCGCAGTGCCGATGGCCGCTGCGCTTGTCCGATCCGGCCATTGATTCCCCTGGCAAACCGTCCTCAATTTTCGTGGTGTCTTTGTGGCTGGATCTTGACTTCAAGTTCACTTGAACTTGAAGAATGCAACCCATTGTGAGCAGCCGCCGGCAAGGCCTTCAGAGCCTGCGGTACAGCCCCCTTTTTCCGGCCCTGCACCGACCCCGGCAGCAGGGCCTTGCCCATCCCCCTCAAGGAGAGTCGATCCATGCCAGTTCTTCCCCCGCCGCCGTTGCGGCGTGCCCTGTTCGGAGGCGCCCTGGCGGCGCTGGCCCTGCTTGCCGGCTGCCGCCCGCAGGCCGTGGGCGATGCCCATGCCAGCGACGGCCCGCCGCCTGCGCCCGAGGTGCTGGTGAGCGAGGTCGTGCCGGCCAGCGTGCGTGTCTGGGACGAGTTCAACGGCCGCATCGATGCCGTGGACTCCGTGCAGCTGCGCCCGCGCGTGTCGGGCTATATCGAGCGCATTGCCTTCAGCGAGGGGCAGGAGGTCAGGAAGGGCCAGCTGCTGTTCGTGATCGACCAGCGGCCCTACCGCGCGGCCCTGGCCAGCGCCGAGGCCGAGCTGGAGCGCACGCGTGCCGGCGCCGCCCTGGCGCGCACCCAGGACCAGCGTGCCCGCCAGCTGGTGGCCGAGCATGCCGTCTCGCGCGAGGAAGCCGACACG
>NZ_JTKZ01000464.1:0-870 GCF_000799035.1 Delftia sp. ZNC0008 | reverse complement strand
CGTGCTGCCGCGGCGCCCGCATGCGCTGTCGGGCGGCCAGCGCCAGCGCGTGGCGATTGCGCGCGCCCTGGTGCTGCAGCCGCAGGTGCTGGTGCTGGACGAGGCCGTATCGGCCCTGGACGTGACCGTGCAGGCGCAGATCCTGGCCCTGCTCGCCCAGCTGCAGCAGGACCTGGGGCTGACCTATCTCTTCATCTCGCACGACCTTGCCGTGGTGCGCCAGATTGCCGACACGGTATCGGTGCTGCGCGCGGGCCGGGTGGTGGACGCGGGCAGCGTGGAGGAGGTGTTCCAGCGCCCCACCAGCGACTACACACGCGAACTCATGGACGCCATTCCCGGCAAAAGGAGCATTGATTTTGTCCCTCACCCCGCCTGATACCAACCGTGGCCACGGCTCCCGCACCGGCCCGCGCCTGGGCTTCTTCAGCCGCCTGCTCGACGATGTGCCGGCCGGCGAGCGCTACCGCCTGGTGGCCGAGCAGATCGCCCATGCCGAGGCCCAGGGCTTCGACTCGGCCTGGGTAGCCCAGCACCATTTCCATGAAAGCGAGGGCGGCCTGCCCTCGCCCTTCGTCTTCCTGGCCCATGTGGCGGCGCGCACGCGGCGCATCCGCATCGGAACGGGCGTGATCACGCTGCCGCTGGAAAACGCGCTGCGCGTGGCCGAGGATGCGGCAGTGCTGGACCTGCTGACCGGCGGCCGCCTGGAGGTGGGCCTGGGCACGGGCGGCACGGCCGAATCCTTCGAGGCCTTTGGCGTGCAGAGCGCCGAGCGCGGCGCCGTCTTCGCGCGCAACTTCGGCGTGCTGCAGGACGCCTGGGCCGGGCGCGCGCTGGCCGGTGGCGTCCACCTGTACCCGGACGCGG
>NZ_JTKZ01000119.1:0-968 GCF_000799035.1 Delftia sp. ZNC0008 | reverse complement strand
TGGCCGGGTCGCCGCGCAGCACGGTCTGGTCGCCATGGCCGGGCAGGCCGGCGATCTGCAGCTTGGTGTCGTACTGATCGGACCAGAACCAGGGCGCTTCATGGGCGGGCAGTGCGCGGCCCGTGATGGCGCAGGCTGCGCGCCGGGCCTGTTCGAGCGCGCTGGGCACGCTCTCGAGCCGGTGCAGCCCGGGGTAGCCGGCCAGCGGGCGGCGCGTGGCATCGCCTATGGCGTAGATGCCGGCCATGGCGGTACGGCCTTCGCCGTCCACGGCAATGCCGCCCGCGCAGTCCAGGCCGAGGGACTGCGCCAGTTCCACGCTGGGCGCGGCGCCCACGCCGATGAGCACCGCATCGCACTCCAGCTGGGTGCCATCGGCCATCGCCAGGCCCGTGATGCTGGCGGGGTTGTCGCCCTGGATGGCGGCTACCGAGGCGTTGAAATGGAAGTCCACGCCCTGGCCCGCATGCAGGTCCTGCAGGTGCGCGGCCATCTGCGACGAGGCGCTGCGCGACAGCAGTCTGCCTTCGCGCTCGATGACCCGGACCTGCACGCCCAGCTTGCGGGCCGTGGACGCGACTTCGAGACCCACATAGCCGCCGCCGATGATGGCCAGGCAGCGCGCGGTCTGCAGATGGCCCCGCAGCGCCTGCGCGTCTTCCATGGTGCGCAGGTAGGTGATGCCAGGCCGCTCATCCCCGGGCAGGACCAGCCAGCGCGGCGCGGAGCCTGTGGCAATGACCAGGTGTTCGTAGTGCAGCACCGATCCGTCGTTCAGCGCCACCTGCCGCGAGCCCGGCTCTATGGCCATGGCGCGCATGCCCGGGCGCAGGGCGATGGCCTGGTCCGCGGAGGCGCCGGCGGGCCGCGGCAACAGCTCGTCCGGGCCCATGGCCTGCTGCAGCCATGCCCTGGACAGCGGCGGGCGCAGGTAGGGTGGCAGGTCCTCGCCTCCGACCACAGTGATC
>NZ_JTKZ01000219.1:0-557 GCF_000799035.1 Delftia sp. ZNC0008 | reverse complement strand
TGCGTGCCACCGCGCGCCTGGCGGCCACCAACGTGGCCAAGGCCCAGGCCGACATCGAGATCAACGCCCAGAAGATCAAGGCGACGACGGTGAACCGCGCCTCGCTCGAAGCCCAGGTCCAGATGGCCGAGGCGCAGCTGCGCCAGGCCCAGATCAACCTGGACAACACCGTGGTGCACGCGCCCGGCGATGGCCAGGTCAGTGAAGTCGGCGTGCGCCGGGGCCAGTACGTCACGGCCGGCTCCCAGCTCATGTACGTGGTGCCGCACACGCTGTGGGTGGTGGCCAACTTCAAGGAAACCCAGACCGCCCAGGTGCGCATAGGCCAGGCTGTGCGCTTCAGCGTCGATGCGCTGGGCGGCGCCCACCTCACGGGCCGCGTGCTGGAGATCGCGCCGGCCACGGGCTCGGAATTCAGCGTGCTCAAGGCCGACAACGCCACGGGCAACTTCACCAAGGTCGTGCAGCGCCTGCCGGTCAAGATTGCAATCGATCCCGACCAGGAGCTGGCCGCGCGGCTGCGCGCGGGCATGTCGGTGGTGGTGCGGCTGGATACG
>NZ_JTKZ01000758.1:1669-2552 GCF_000799035.1 Delftia sp. ZNC0008 | reverse complement strand
CCGCGTCCCAGGGCAGCCTGCAGGCTCTGCGTGACGGCCCTGTCCGCAGCGCTGGCCTGGACATGGCCGCTGGGGTGGTTGTGGGCCAGGATGACGGCACCCGCGTGGTGGTGCAGGGCGCGCAGCACCACTTCCCGGGGATAGACGCTGGTGCGCGTGAGCGTGCCGCGGAACATCTCCTCCAGCGCGATCAGCCGGTGCTGGCTGTCCAGGAACAGCACGGCGAACACCTCGTGCTGGCGTGCCGCCAGGTGCAGCTGCAGGTAGCGCGCCACGGCGTCGGGCGAGGCCAGGGCAGGGCGCTCGCGCAGTTGCTCGGCCGTGGCGCGGCGCGCCAGTTCGAGCACGGCCAGGAGTTGTGCGCACTTGGAAGGCCCCAGCCCCTTGATGGCCTTCAGGTCGGCGTGCCCGGCCTGCAGCAGCCCGGACAGGCCGGGCCGGCCGGGCAGCTGCAGCAGTTCCTGGGCCAGCTGCAGCACACCCTTGCCGGCCATGCCGGTGCGCAGCACGATGGCCAGCAGTTCGATGTCGGAAAGCGCCGAGGGGCCGTGTGCCGCGAGCCTTTCGCGCGGCTGGGCCTGGGCGGGCAGGTCTTTGAGAGCCATGGTTCAGCCAGGTGAGGGGCGCCGCAGGGGCACCGTTGCACGGGGCGTGGGGGCATGGATGTTTTTCTACAATACGGGCCAGTTTATCGGGACTTCCATGACCTCTAGCGCTTCTTCCCCGGCCCACCCCACGGTCCAGGCCGGCTCGTTCCTCACGCTGCACTACCGCCTGTCCGGGCCTGCAGGCGATGTGATCAACACCTTCAACGACAAGCCCGCCACGCTGTCCCTGGGCGCGGGCGAGCTGTCGCCCGCCGTCGAGCAGCGCCTGCTGGGCC
>NZ_JTKZ01000758.1:0-1659 GCF_000799035.1 Delftia sp. ZNC0008 | reverse complement strand
CCGGCGAAGCCTTCGGCGAGCGCAACGGCGACATGATGCAGTGGGTGGCGCGCAAGCTGATGAACGAGCTGGGCGACCCGCACGAGCAGTACGCGCCCGGCGACGTGGTGCAGTTCCCCACGCCCGACGGCCTGGGCAGCTACGCGGGCGCCGTGGTGCAGGTGCGCGAGGACGGCGCCGTGCTGTTCGACTTCAACCACCCGCTGGCCGGCCAGCCGGTGACCTTCGAAGTGCAGATCATCGGGGTGCTCTGAGGTGCCGGATACGACCTCGCCCCAGGAAATCCTGCTGGCCGAGCCCCGGGGCTTCTGTGCCGGCGTGGACCGCGCCATCGAGATCGTGGAGCGTGCGCTGGCCAAGTTCGGCGCGCCCATCTACGTGCGCCACGAGATCGTGCACAACACCTTCGTGGTCAACGATCTCAAGGCCAAGGGAGCGATCTTCATCGAGGAACTGGACGACGTGCCGCCCGGCTCCACCCTGGTGTTCAGCGCCCACGGCGTGAGCCGGGCGGTGCAGGAAGAGGCGCGGCGGCGCGGTTTCTCCATCTTCGACGCCACCTGCCCACTGGTGACCAAGGTGCATGTGGAAGTGGCCAAGCTGGCCAAGGAAGGCTACGAGTTCCTGATGATCGGCCACAAGGGGCATCCCGAGGTCGAGGGCACCATGGGCCAGCTGTCCGAGGGCATCCACCTGGTCGAGGACGAGGCCGATGTGGCCCGTGTCACCCCCCGCCAGACCGAGAAGCTGGCCGTGGTCACGCAGACCACGCTGTCGGTGGACGATGCCGCAGGCATCACGGCAGCCATCCGCGCGCGCTTTCCGCAGGTGCGCGAGCCCAAGCAGCAGGACATCTGCTACGCCACGCAAAACCGCCAGGACGCCGTCAAGGTGCTGGCGCCGCAGGTGGATGTGCTCATCGTCGTGGGCAGCCCCACCAGTTCCAACAGCAACCGCCTGCGCGAGCTGGCCGCGCGCCTGGGAACGCCCGCCTACATGGTGGACAACGCGGGCGAGCTGTGCGAGGAATGGTTTGCCAATGCCGGGCGCGTGGGCCTGACGGCCGGCGCCTCGGCGCCCGAGGTGCTGGTGGACGAGGTCATCCAGCGCCTGCGCCAGCTGGGCGCGCTGTCGGTGCGCAAGATGGATGGCATCGAAGAAACCGTGAAGTTCCCGCTGCCCAAGGGCCTGAAGATCGACGCGGCCACGGGGCTGGAGATCTCCGTGGGCAAGCAGCCCGAGACGGGCGGCTGAGCCGCAGGCGCAGCGGGCATTGGCCAAAAAGCAAACGGGCGCCTGGCGCCCGTTTTGCATGGTGGGGCCGAAAGCCTCAGCTCCACAGATCCAGCGGCGGATCGGAGGCCACGGCGCGCAGGATGTCGGTGCGGCTGATGAAGCCGGCCAGCAGGCCCTGCTCATCGGTCACGGGCAGGCCCGGCAGGCCGGTCTCCAGCAGCACGCCGGCCACGCGGCGCAGGTCGGTGGTGGTGGCCACCGTGGGTATGGGGGAGATCATGACCTCGTTCACGGGCCGGCGCGCCAGGGCAATGGCGTCCTTGATCGCACCGGGCTCGGGCAGCAGGTCCAGCGGCGCCATGTCGGCACGCAGCAGCAGCCCGACCACGCGGCCACCGGCATCCAGCACGGGGGCCTACGCGG
>NZ_JTKZ01000492.1:0-755 GCF_000799035.1 Delftia sp. ZNC0008 | reverse complement strand
CGCCCTGGCAGGCCGCCGCCATGGCGGGCTCCACCTGGTCCGCGCCGTGGCCCGTGACCACCACGGCCGAACGCGCATCCAGCTGCGCTGCGGTCGCCAGCACATGGCCCAGCAGCGGGCGCCCCGCCAGGCGCTGAAGGACTTTGGGCAGGCGGCTTTTCATGCGCGTGCCCTTGCCCGCGGCCATGATGACGAGATCCAGAGGTGCTGTCATAGGTGATTCATCCAAAACGCCAGAACCTGTGCCGGCAACGCCGCCGATTATCTGTCCGCCAAGGGCTGCGGCCGGTCACACGATTGACGTATGCTGGCGGCGCCATGCCCCATGCCACCACTGCACCCGTTCCCCTGCTGCGCACACGCGCCATCGGAGCCGGCCATCTGCGTGCCTTCCTGGCCGTGGCCCGGCACCTGAATTTCCGCGCGGCCGCCGACGAGCTGTCGCTGACGCAGTCGGCCGTGAGCCGCCAGATCCAGTCGCTGGAGGATGAAGTCGGCGTGCCGCTGTTCCTGCGTCACACGCGCGCCGTGGAGCTGACCGGGGCCGGCGCCCAGCTGCTGCGCTCGGTGGCGCCCGCGCTGGAGCAGATCGACGCCTCGGTGCGCCAGATCCGCCAGACCGTGGGCCGCAAGAGCGTGGCCATCACCACCTGGGCCAGCTTTGCCGCCATGTGGCTGATCCCGCGCCTGGAGTCCTTCCAGCGCGCCTGGCCCGATATCGACATCCGCATCGACACCAGCGACACCGTACGCGG
>NZ_JTKZ01000905.1:0-378 GCF_000799035.1 Delftia sp. ZNC0008 | reverse complement strand
CCGCGTGCCTGATGGCGCAGGCGCCCACGGGCATCGGCAAGACGCTGGGCACCATCTTCCCCATGCTCAAGGCCATGCCGGACCAGGGCCTGGACCGCCTGTTCTTCCTCACGGCCAAGGGCACGGGCCATGGCCTGGCGCTGCAGGCGCTGGCCAGCGTGAACCGGCAGATTGCCGAGCAGCACCAGCCACCGCCGCAGGAACCGGCAGCGCCGCAACCTCTGCCCTCGCCACCCGCGCCACCCGCAAGGCTGCGCGTGCTCGCCATCCTGGCGCGCGACAAGGCCTGCGAGCATCCCGACAAGGCCTGCCACGGCGACTCCTGCCCGCTGGCGCGCGGCTTCTTCGACCGGCTGCCCGCCGCGCGCGCCGCCGCGC
>NZ_JTKZ01000550.1:0-1211 GCF_000799035.1 Delftia sp. ZNC0008 | reverse complement strand
GTCCAACCACCACGCCCATGCCATGACGCATGTGGCTGAGCCGATCATCGAAATCCTGAGCGCCTATGGCCAGCGCAACGGCAACACGTTTGCCCTGTATGGCGGCCTGTACGCCATGGGCTGCGCCCTGGCCAGCGTCGGCGCGAACCTGGAGCCCGGCGTGGATCTGCGTCAGCAGCTCGAACCCATGCTCGCCGGCTACCAGGCAATGCGCGAGTCCCAGGTCAAGGCACAGGCCCACTGATCACCATGGCGAATCCCGAGAAGCTCAACCTCTCGCAGATCTGCGCGGCCTTCGCGCCCGTGTTGCAGCTCAATGCGGCAAACCTTGCAGCCCTGGGCGTGCCCTTTGAGAAGGACCGCAACGCTGTGCTGATGAACGCCCGCGACCTGCCGCGCCTGGCCGACGCCCTGATCGACCGGCTCTACCAGAAGCGTGAGGAATTCCTGGCCGGGCCCGCGCCGCGCGCGCCAGCGATCCCTGTGCCCGCCATCCAGCACCTGCCGGCCGACGACACCGAAGGCGGCGCCCTGTAACCCACCGTTTGGAGAACCCCATGTCGCAAACACCGGCAGATCTCTACGCGCAAGAAATGATCATGCGTGCCAAGGCCAAGGCCAAGGCCACCGAGGCCGCCGCGCTGCGCCTCGAAGCAAAGGGCGAGAAACGCGCCGTGGAAGCCTACAACCTGCGCGCACGCGCAAAAGCACTTTCGACCGAGGCGGCCCAGTTGCGCAACGAGGCCAAGCTCGTTCACAAGGAAGCCGTGAAGGGCATTGGGGTTCAGGCCGAACAGTTGGTGAAGCGCATGCCGCCCGAGTTCGGCGGCTGGGGGATTCTCAAGACTCGCGCCTACACCAAGCTGCTGGATCTGCTCGTGGCTCAGGCAAGGCGAGTGCAGCCCAACCTGGCCCTGGCCACCCAGGCCCACACCCTGCTGCTGGGCCACGCATCCTGGACCGACGCAGAAGCCAACCGCCTGGGCTGCCTACCCAAGCATCCGAAATCCCTTGCCTGACACACCATGCTCAAGAACCTGATCATTTACCGAATCTCCGATTCCTGGACTCCAGACCTGCGGGCCGTCGAGGCCGCCCTGGGCAAGAGCCCGTTTGCCGAGTGCGGCGCCACGCAGGAGCGCAGCGCCGGCTGGGTGCCGCCGCGCGGCGAGCCCCATGGCCCGCTGGCCGAGTCCGTGGCCAATCAGTGG
>NZ_JTKZ01000118.1:0-14310 GCF_000799035.1 Delftia sp. ZNC0008 | reverse complement strand
CCACATCGCCGGCATAGACCAGGGCCAGCCAGTGCAGCCGGGATGTCTCTAGGTCCGCCGCCAGGCGCTGGCATGCCTCGACGTAGCCTGACAGCTCGCTCCATGAGGCGAAACCGTGCTCGCGCGCCACGGCGGACTGGGCGTCGTGCAGCCGCAGGTCCATGGCGGCCAGCGCTTCATCCGTGCGACCCCGGGCAGCGGGCAGGTGGGCGCGCAATTGCTCCATGGCCTGGGCCGAGCCTGCGCGATAGGCGGCCAGCAGTTGCTTGGCCTGTTTCTTGAGATGGCCCATGTCGGGCCGGGCGGGGATGCGTTTCACAGGGATACCTCCGTGCACGAAGGCCAATGACCTGCAGCTTGGCGCACAAAGGCATGTGGCAAGAGAAAAACGCCGAGAGGCGCATACAGGTGGGTTCAACCCTTCCCGCAGGTCCGGGTGCGGCCTGCACCGCAAGCGCGGATGTTATCGCAAGGCGACAGTCATCTGGGTGACAGCCGGCAGCCCCTGCTTGCGGGTTCCTACCCGCATGGCGGGCCAGTTGTCTGGCATAGGCTGCGTCGGCACTCCCCCTTGAAACGGATTTTTTGCGCGCGTTCCCCTTCAAACCTTCATCCCAAGGAGACAGTCTTATGCGAGCCCTGCGTTGGAATCGTTGGAAGTATCTCGGTCTGCTGGCGGTCACGGGCCTTGCGGCCTGCGGCGGGGGGGACGGTGATGCGCCCGAGGAAACCCGGGCCCAGGACAGCCGCAGCTTTGCGCCGGCCAATCCTTCTGCCACCACGTTCGATGCGCTGGCGGCTGCCGCTGGCGACACGGTGGACAATGCCAGCACCAGCCGCTGGGCCGGAGTGCTGGAAGGCGCGGCCTACCGCATCGAGGTGCCGGCCAACTGGAATGGCCGCCTGGTGATGTATGCCCACGGCTATGCGGGCGAGGGCAGTGCGCTCAACGTCACCAATCCGTCCATACGCCGCTACCTGATCCAGAACGGCTATGCCTGGGCGGCGTCCAGCTACAGCAGGAACTACTACGACGTGCGCGCCGGCGTGGAGGACACGAATGCGCTGGCCCTGGCCTTCAACCGCCTGGCCGCATCCCACGGCCGGCCGCTGGCGCAGCCGCAGCGCCTGTACATCACCGGCCATTCCATGGGCGGCCATGTCACGGCGGCGGCCATCGAGGCCGAAGCCCAGTCAACGGCCCGCAACAAGGTGCGCTACCAGGGCGCCGTGCCCATGTGCGGCGTGATGGGCGATACCCAGCTGTTCGACTACTTCGCGGCGGCCCAGGTCACTGCCCAGGCCCTGGCGGGCGAGGCCCAGCATACCGTCACCGACTGGGCGGCCATCCAGGGCAAGGTGACATCGGCCCTGTTCACGACCTTCCCGTCTGCACCTACCGCGACGGGCCGCGCCTATCTGTCGGTGATCCAGAATCTCACGGGCGGTCCGCGCCCGCTGTTCGACCTGGGTGTGGCCGTGGGCGGCTCGTTCGCTCCGGTCTGGGGCGTGTTCGGCAGCGACGGCTCGGTCAACGGCATCCTGAACCGCAACGTGACCGATACCAACCGCTTCACCTACCGCATCGATGGGGATGCAGCGGCCTCGGCCGCGCTCAATGCCGCCGCGCAAAAGCGCACGGCCGCGCCCGATGCCAACCGGCTGCGCCGCGACGGCCTGCGCTGGATTCCCGTGAGCCCAGGCGACATCGGCATTCCCGTGGTGACGCTGCACACGCTGGGCGACCTGTATGTGCCGTTCAGCATGCAGCAGATCTACCAGCGACGTGTGGCCGACAAGGGCAAGGACCGTTGGCTGGTGCAGCGCGCCATCCGCGGCGCATCGCACTGCGACTTCACCGTGGCCGAGCAGGTGGAGGCCTTCGATGCCATGGTGCAGTGGGAGCAGGGCGGCGCCAGGCCGGGCGGTGACGATGTGCAGACGGCCGCCACGGTGGCCGCGCCGACCTATGGCTGCCGCTACACGCGCAACACCCTGGGCCCGGATGACAGCACCACCACGCGGCAGTTGCGCGCCGTGATCTCGCAGAACGCGGCAAGCTGCCCGTAGCGCGGAAGGCGGCGCAGGCTGCGCCGCTCAGCGCGGGCTTGCTGGCGCGGTGGGCGCCTGTGCGAGCAGGCGCAGGCCGAACAGCTCGCCCAGCGCCTGCCGGTACTGCTCCATGGCGCGCGACTGGGTGTTGTGGTGGTTGCCGCCTTCGATGAGCACGAAGCGCTTGGGCTCGCTGGCCGCGTCGAACAGCTGGCGGCCCAGCGTGGCGGGGATCAGTGGGTCGGCGCTGCCGTGCACGACCAGCAGCGGCGAGCCTATGCCGGCCACCTTGTCGATGGAGGCAAAGCGCTGGGTGATCAGCGGCCCCACGGGCAGCCAGCCCCAGCGGAAGCTGCGGACCACGTCGGGAATGCTGGTGAAGGTGGCCTCGACCATGACGCCGGCCTCATCCTGAACGCTGCGCGCCAGGTCGATGGCGATGGCGCCGCCCAGCGAATGGCCGAAGATGAAGCGCGGCCGGTCCGGAGCGTGCCGGCCCAGCCAGTCCCAGCCGGCGCGGGCATCCTCGGCGGCCGATTCCTCGGACGGCAGGCCGGCGCTGCTCTTGCCGAAGCCCCGGTAGTCGATGGCCAGCACCGAAAAGCCCAGCTCGTGCAGCCGCCGGATGCGCGGCGAGGAGCCGGCAACGTTCCAGCGCGCGCCATGCAGGTACAGCAGCACGGGGGCGTTGCCGGCCGTGGCCGGCTGGGGCAGCCACAGCGCATGCAGGCGGGCGCCGTCCTGCGTTGGCATGTCGATCCAGACATCTTCCATGCCGGCCGTGTTGGCGCCGGGCCAGCTGCGGTCGCTGGGCTGGAAGATCCATTCGCGCTGCTTGGTATCCAGCACGGAGCAGCCGCTGGCCGCCAGCAGCGCGGCCACGCCCAGCGCTGCCGTGAGCCGGTGCAGGCGCCGTCGGGGCCACAGGTGGGAAAGCAGTGAGGGCATGACGCAACAATGGATGCACGGGCCGGCCAAAAGTTCAGCGCCGCTGCCGTGCCGGCCGGCGTTGTCATGGATTGGCGCTATTCTTGCCGCTGGTCCGCAGGCTGTCCTGGCTGCACGGGCCTCTCCCCACTGTTGATGAGTGAACCTGTATGCCGATACGCCTGGGCCTGGCCGCCAACCGAATCCACCACCAAACCGAGGATGCCGCACTGTTCGGCTGGCTGCGCGCCTGCGAGTCCGGCATCCGCGAGCTGCAGCTGGGCCTGCATGCCGTGGGCCGCACCTTCGATGCCATCCAGGCGGCCGGCATGCTGGCGTCCTACCGGGGCCTGCGCCGCTATCCCTATGGCCGCGAAGGCGGGCTGATGAAACTGGTGGCCGAGGTGGTGGGCGTGGAAGGTGACGAGCGCACCATCGACGGGGCCATCTATTTCACCGACCCGGTGGATCCGTCCTCCATCTTTCCCGAGGCCGTGGCGCTCAAGCGCCAGTGCGTGATCCATGGCAAGCCCTTCCTGTCCACCGTGGCCTCGGCGCGGGACTGGGTCGAGATGGAGCGCATCCAGGCAGGTCTGCCCAAGGATGCCGGTGCGCAGCGCTTTCACGACTACGCACAGCAGACGCTGGCGCTGATCGCCCACGATGCGCTCAAGCCCACCATGCTGGATTTCGCGGCGCGCAACTTCGAGCTGCTGTCGCGCTTTGGCCGGCGCGTGGGCACGGGCACCACGGGACAGAGGCTCAACGAAATGGCCTGGAGCCGTGGCTGGCCCGAGGACCGGCCCTGGGTGGACCGCTACAACAGCGGCCCGCTGGGCGGCGATGCGCAGATCGCCGACCTGGTGCTGGACCGCCGCTGCCAGCGCGTGATCTTCTTCGAGGACCCGCATGTGGCGCGCCAGCACGAGGCCGACATCCAGCTGCTGGAGCGCGCCGTGACCACGGTGACGCACGACACGGTCTGCACCACTTCTCCGGCCGTGGCGCAGCGCTGGTGCGATGCGGCCTTGATGCGCCGCTGAAACCTTCGTCACGCAGACGACAGCCCGCCGGCCTGCGGGTGGGCGAACACCCGTGACCGGCCGAGGGCTTTCTGCAAGACTGGCCGTTTCCAAAAACCAAGGAGACAACGATGGTCAGTCCGCTCTTTCGGCGTTCCCGGCATGCCATGGCCCTGCTGGCACTGCTGCCCGGCTGGGTGGCGGCCCAGGCACAGGCCCCCGCAGCGCCCGCGCTGCCGCCGCCCGACAGCGTGCGCCTGGAGCAGCTGGGGCTGATGCAGGGCTTTCCGCCGGCCGCCGACAAGCGCGTGGACGTGTCCAACGGCTACCGCTATCCGCAGCTGCGCTGGGTGGTGCAGCACCTGCGCGAAATCCAGCCCACGCAGAACATCCGGCGCGGCGCGGCGGGGCCCTCGGCACTGCCCGAAGCGCCCATGGCCCTGGGCGGCCTGCGCTTTGACGACGACAAGGGCCAGCCCATCACCGTGGACCAGTGGCTGGACCGCACCTATACCGACGCCATCGTGGTGCTGCACAAGGGACGGGTGGTCTTCGAGCGCTACCAGAACCAGATGCAGGCCAGCTCGCCCCACCTGCTGTTCTCGGTCACCAAATCGTTCACCGGCCTGATGGCCGCGCAACTGGCCCACGATGGGCGCATCGATCCCCAGGCCCTGGTCACTAAATACGTGCCCGAGCTGGAAGGCTCTGCCTGGGGCGACATGACGGTGCGCCAGGTCATGGACATGACCGGGGCCGTGCGCTTTCGCGAGGACTACACCGACCCCAGGACCGAGATCTTCGGCTACTCCTGGGCCTCGGGCATGCTGCCGCGTCCGCCCGGCTACGCGGGGCCGACCAATGTGTACGACTTCCTCAAGACGCTGCCCAAGGAAGGCACGCATGGCGAGGGCTTTGTCTACCGCACCGTGCATTCCGAGGTGCTGGGCTGGATCGTCTCGCGCGTCACGGGCCGGCGCTGGAGCGATCTCATGAGCGAGAACATCTGGCAGAAGCTGGGCATGCAGGAAGACGCCTATGTGATGGTGGACAGCACCGGCACGCCGCTGCAGGGCGCGGGCCTGAACGCCACGGCGCGTGACCTGGCGCGCGTGGGCGAGATGCTGCGCCTGGGCGGCAGCTTCAACGGCCACAAGGTCTTCGACAAGGCGGTGCTGGACGACATTGCGCGCGGCGGCGACCGCGAGCAGTTCAAGTTCCGCGGCATCCAGGCCGCGCGGCCCGGCTACAGCTACCGCAACCAATGGTGGGTACTGCACAACGCCGATGGCGCCTACGAGGCCGCCGGCATACACGGCCAGTTCATCCACGTGAACCCGGCCGCGCAGATGGTGGTGGTCAAGCTGTCATCGCACCCGGTGGCGGGCGCGGCCTTCACGCATGCGCTGACGCTCAAGGCCTGGGCGGCGCTGGCCGATGCGGTGCGCGACAGGTAAGGCGCGCGAATCCATCTCTTTCAATGAAAAAAGCCCATGCAGCAGGCTGCATGGGCTTTCGTCAGGGATGGGGAGCGCTGATGCTCAGATCACGCCCTGGGCCAGCATGGCATCGGCTACCTTGACGAAGCCGGCGATGTTGGCGCCGTCGATGTAGCTGACCGTGCCGTCCTCGCGCTTGCCGTACTTCAGGCAGGCGGCGTGGATGCCTTGCATGATCTGCAGCAGGCGGGCATCGACTTCCTCGGCGGGCCAGGACAGGCGGGCCGCGTTCTGGCTCATCTCCAGGCCCGAGGTGGCCACGCCACCGGCATTGCTGGCCTTGCCCGGTGCGTACAGCACGCCGGCCTTCTCGAAGGCCTTGGCGGCTTCGATGGTCGAGGGCATGTTGGCGCCTTCGGCCACGCAGACCACGCCGTTGGCGATCAGCACCTTGGCATCTTCCTCGGTCAGTTCGTTCTGCGTGGCGCAGGGCAGGGCCACGTCCACCTTCAGGTGCCACGGCGTCTTGCCGCGCAGGAACTCTGCGCCCACCAGCTTGGCGTACTCGTCCACGCGGCCGTAGCGGTGGTTCTTCACGTCCATCAGGATGGCCAGCTTCTCGGTGGTGAAGCCGTCCTGGTCATACACGGTGCCCGAGGAGTCGGAGACCGACACCACCTTGGCGCCCAGCTGCATGGCCTTTTCCACGGCGTACTGGGCCACATTGCCCGAGCCGGAGATGGAGACGGTCTTGCCTGCGAAGGACTGGCCGCGCGTGGCCAGCATTTCCTGGGCGAAGTAGACGGTGCCGTAGCCGGTGGCTTCGGGGCGGATCAGCGAGCCGCCGAAGGACAGGCCCTTGCCCGTGAACACGCTGGCGGCGCTGTTGGACAGCTTCTTGTACATGCCGGCCATGAAGCCCACTTCGCGGCCGCCCACGCCGATGTCGCCTGCCGGCACGTCGGTGTCCGGGCCCACGTGGCGGAACAGCTCGGTGACGAAGGCCTGGCAAAAGCGCATGACTTCAGCGGGGCTCTTGCCCTTGGGATCGAAGTCCGAGCCGCCCTTGCCGCCGCCCATGGGCAGCGTGGTCAGCGCGTTCTTGAAGGTCTGCTCGAACGCCAGGAACTTGAGCACGGACAGCGTGACCGAGGGGTGGAAACGCAGGCCGCCCTTGTAGGGGCCGATGGCCATGCTGTGCTGGATGCGGAAGCCGCGGTTGACCTGCACCTGGCCCTTGTCGTCGGTCCAGCTCACGCGGAACATGACCACGCGCTCGGGCTCGACCAGGCGCTCCAGCAGTCCGTGCTCGGCGTACTTGGGGTTCTTCTCGATGAAGGGCCACAGGCTTTCCATCACTTCGGTGACGGCTTGCAGGAATTCGGGCTGGCCGGGATTGCGTTGCGCGACTTCATCAAGGAACTGGCCGACGGACTCGTACTTCATGGAAAAAACCTCTGACTAAAAACGGCTGCGGGAAGGGGTGAGTGCAAACCAAGATTATGCCTAAAAGTTATGCCGTCATGCATCGTTTTGGTGAACGGCGCCCGAGCTTGGTGCCTTCGTGCCGTGTTTCGGTGCATCTTCAGAGGAGGTTGACGGTATTTGGTGCATGGCAGAAAGCTGCGTGCAGCAGTGGGCGGGCAGGCAGGCTCCTGGATCGGCCGTATCCGGTGGCGTGCATGGTCATGGCGAATGGGAATGGCTGGCGCCATGCCCGCTGACATGAAGAATGGCTAGGAAGGCCTTGCAGCCGGACGGGGCTTGGGCCCGCCCGGCCATCCCATCGCCGGCCTTTCAGCTGCGCTGCAGCTGGGGATGGCGCGCGAACAGGTCGGCCGCCCAGTCCACGAAGGCCCGCACCTTGGCGCTGAGGTGGCGGTTGGGCGGGTAGACCACGTGTATGGGCAGCGGCGGCTGGGTCCAATCGGGCAGGACCTCGACCAGTTCGCCGCTGTCGATCAGCGGCTGGGCAAAGGCCGTGACCAGCTGCGCGATGCCAAAGCCCGCCAGCACGGCGGCCGTGTAGGCATTGCTGTCGTTGGCCGCGATGCGGTAGTTGCCCGCCACCTCGATGGATTCATCGCCCCGCTGGAATTCCAGCGGGTACATGCGCCGCGTATGGCCCGAGAAGAAGGCGACGATCTGGTGCTTCGTATCCAGTTCGGACGGATGCTGGGGCACGCCATGGCGTGCCAGGTAGGCGGGCGAGGCCACGGTGACCCAGTTCATCGAGCCGATGCGCCGCGCCACCAGGGACTGGTCGCTGAGCTCGCCCCCGCGGATCACGCAGTCCACGTTGTCGCTGATCAGGTCCACCAGGCGGTCGCCCACGCCCAGGTCGATCTGTATGTCGGGATAGCGTTCGCAGAATTCGGTCAGCGCCGGAATGATGATCAGCCGGGCCATGGAGCTGCCCACGTCCAGCCGCAGCCGCCCGCTGGGCGCGGTCTGGGTGTTGACCATGCTGGCTTCGAGATCGTCGAAGTCGTTGAGCAGGCGTGCCGCGCGTTCGTAGTAGGCGGCGCCATCGGGCGTGACGGTGACGCGCCGCGTCGTGCGGTTGAGCAGCTTGACGCGCACGCGCGCCTCCAGCGCCTGGATCTGTTTGGTGACCGTGCCCTTGGGCAGGTCCAGCGAATCGGCGGCGCGGGTGAAGTTGCCGGCTTCCACCACGCGAACGAAGACACGCATGGCCTGGATCTGGTCCATGGAAAGTTGCTCCTGCAGCGCCCGGCAAGGGAATGCCGGCTCGGCGGAATTCTCACACGCGCCGTGTCGGGCGATTGTTCGTGAAACGGAAACAGAGCGATGGCTGCGTTGCTATTTCAGACATGGCCGGCGCCGCCTATATTCCAACCATCGACCATTGCCGCAGGTTCGCGCCATGTCCACTTCCTCGTCGCCTCCGAACGGCCCCGCCGCCGGGGCGCAGATTGCCGAAACAGAATTCTCCATCGAGCTGCCCGAGCACGGCACCGTGGCTGCGCGCGCCTATGGCCAGCGCAGGCCCGGCACGGTTTCGCCTCTGGTGCTGCATTTCCATGGCGGCACCTTTGTCTGCGGCACGCTGGACAACGGCCGCTACATCGGCCGGCTGCTGGCCGAGGCGGGCGCCGTCGTGGTGTCGCTGGCCTATCCGCTGGCGCCCGAGCATCCGTTTCCCCAGCCCATCGAGGTGGGCTACGCCGTGCTGCAGTGGCTGTACAAGCACCGCGTGAAGATGGCGGGCAAGGGCGCGCCGCTGTTCCTCGCGGGTGAAGAAGCCGGCGGCAACCTGGCCGCCGCCGTGGCCGTGATCTCGCGAGACCGGGGCCACCCTCCGCTGGCAGGCCAGATCCTGGTGTCGCCCATGCTCGATCCCTGCACCGGCACCGCCTCGCAGCGCGAGGCCACGCCCGAGGCCGGCGAATGCCGCTGGGCCACGGGCTGGCGCGAGTACCTGAGCTGCCCCAAGGACGCCATGCATCCCTATGCCGTACCCGGCAGCTCGCTGCGCCTGGCCCAGCTGCCGCCGGCTCTGGTGCTGGTGGGCGGTGACGACCCGCTGCGCGACGAGGCCCAGGCCTATGCGGCCCGCCTGCGCGCGGCCGGCGTGACGGCCAGCAGCCATGTGCTGCCCAGCGCGTCGAACTGGCCGCAGGCCCTGTCCGAGGCCGAGGCCTGTACGGCCTGCAGCGCCGCCGTGTTCCAGCATGTGCATGACTTCTTCGAGGCCGCCATGAACAAGCCCGCAGCACCGGGCTAGGCCCCGCGCCGCCGCAGCCGGCGAACCTTGCTGCCCCCGTTTTCCCATTTCGATTCCGCCTTCCCGGCGCGTTCAGGCGCCGGGCGGGCATCGTGTTCCCTGAATTACGCAAAAAAACACCATGTCCACCCAATCCACCTCATCCTCCTCATCCTCTTCTTCCGCCTCGGCCCAGCGCAAGGGCTGGAAGCTGCCGGCCGCCGCTGCAGCCATCCTCGCCGTCAGCGCCGGCCTGTTCGGCCTGCACGGCTTCGATGCCAAGGCCGATGACGCGCCCGCCAGCGCCCAGCCCGCCGCCACGCCCGTGTCGGTGGCCACGGTCGCCGAAAGCGAAGTCACCGCCTGGGACGAGTTCTCGGGCCGCCTTGAAGCCGTGGAGCGCGTGGACATCCGCTCCCGCGTGGCCGGCGCCGTGCAGGCCGTGCACTTTCGCGAGGGCGCGCTGGTCAAGCAGGGCGATCTGCTGATCACCATCGACCCCGCACCGTATGCGGCCGAGGTCGAGCGGGCCGAAGCGCAGGTGGCCTCGGCCCAGGCACGCCAGTCCTATGCGCGCAGCGAGCAGGAGCGTGCACGCCGCCTGTGGGACGAGCGGGCGATTGCCCAGCGCGAGCTGGACGAGCGCATCAACGCAGGCAGCGAGGCCGAGGCCAATCTGCGCGCGGCCCAGGCGTCCCTGCAATCGGCGCGGCTGAACCTGGGCTACACCCAGGTGCGCGCCCCCGTGTCGGGCCGCATCGGCAAGCGCGAGATCACCGTGGGCAACCTGGTGGCCGCAGGCCCGGGCGCGCCGGTGCTGACCACGCTGGTCTCGGTCAGCCCCATCTACGCGAGCTTCGATGCCGATGAGCAGGTCATCACGCGCGCGCTCAAGGAGCTGGGCGGCGGCGCGGGCAACCGCACCAGGATCGACAGCATTCCCGTGCAGATGGGCACGGCCACGGCCGGCAGCACGCCCTTCGAGGGCCGGCTGCAGCTGATCGACAACCAGGTCGATGCCCGAAGCGGCACCGTGCGCGTGCGCGCCGCCTTCGACAACAAGGACGGCGCCCTCATGCCCGGCCAGTTCGCCCGCATCCGCATGGGCCAGGCGCGCGACAGCAGCATGCTGCTGGTCAGCGAGCGCGCCATCGGCACGGACCAGAGCAAGAAGTACGTGATGGTGGTGGGCGGCGACAACAAGGCCGTCTACCGCGAGGTGGTGCTGGGCGCCTCGGTCAACGGCCTGCGCAACGTGACCCAGGGCCTGCAGCCCGGCGAGCGCGTGGTGGTCAACGGCCTGCAGCACATCCGCCCCGGCGCCCTGGTCGCGCCCAAGGAGGTGTCCATGGATGCGCGGGCCGATGCCCGCCAGCCGGGCACCCGGCAGGCAGCCGAACAAGTGGCTGACGCAACCAAGTCCTGATCTAGCCGCACACCTTTCCTGCCTCTGAAATGCCGCCTGACCGCAGGCGGCATGGGCCGCGCTTTGCCGTGGCGGAGCCAAACACCATGAACCTATCCAAATTCTTCATTGACCGGCCGATCTTCGCGGGCGTGCTTTCGCTGCTGATGCTGATCGCCGGCCTGATCGCCATGGGCGGGCTGCCGATCTCGGAATACCCCGAGGTCGCGCCGCCATCCGTGGTGGTGCGCGCCCAGTACCCGGGCGCCAATCCCAAGGTGATCGCCGAGACCGTGGCCACGCCGCTGGAAGAGCAGATCAACGGCGTCGAAGGCATGCTCTACATGGGCAGCCAGGCCACCAGCGACGGCGTGATGACGCTGACCGTCACCTTCCGCCTGGGCACCGACCCCGACAAGGCGCAGCAGATGGTGCAAAACCGCGTCTCGCAGGCCGAGCCGCGCCTGCCGGAAGAGGTGCGCCGCCTGGGCATCACCACGGTCAAGAGCGCACCCGACCTGACCATGGTGGTCCACCTGGTCTCGCCCAACCAGCGCTATGACATCAACTACCTGCGCAACTACGCGGTGCTGAACGTGAAGGACCCGCTGGCGCGCATCGAGGGCGTGGGCCAGATCCAGATCTTCGGCGGCGGCGACTACGCCATGCGCGTGTGGCTGGACCCGCAGAAGGTGGCGCAGCGCGGCCTGTCGGCCAGCGATGTGGTGGCCGCCATCCGTGGCCAGAACGTGCAGGCTGCGGCCGGCGTGGTCGGCGCCTCGCCGGGACTGCCGGGCGTGGACATGCAGTTGTCCATCAACGCCCAGGGCCGGCTGCAAAGCGAGGAGGACTTCGGCGACATCATCGTCAAGAGCGGCGCCGACGGCGCCGTGACCCGCCTGCGCGACATCGGCCGCCTGGAGATGGGCGCGGCCGACTATTCGCTGCGCTCGCTGCTGAACAACGACCCGGCCGTGGGCATGGGCGTGTTCCAGGCGCCGGGCTCCAATGCGCTGGAGATCTCGGCCAATGTGCGCAAGACCATGGAGGCCCTGAACAAGAACATGCCCGAGGGCCTGGAGTACCGCATCGCTTACGACCCCACGCAGTTCGTGCGCGCCTCCATCGAATCGGTGGTGCACACGCTGCTGGAGGCCATCGTGCTCGTGGTGCTGGTGGTGATCCTGTTCCTGCAGACCTGGCGCGCCTCCATCATCCCGCTGCTGGCCGTGCCGGTGTCGGTGATCGGCACCTTTGCCGTGCTGCATCTGCTGGGCTTTTCCATCAACGCGCTGAGCCTGTTCGGCCTGGTGCTGGCCATCGGCATCGTGGTGGATGACGCCATCGTCGTGGTCGAGAACGTGGAGCGCAACATCGAGGCCGGTCTCACGCCGCGCAACGCCACCTACCGCGCCATGCGCGAAGTGTCCGGGCCCATCATCGCCATCGCCCTGGTGCTGGTGGCGGTGTTCGTGCCGCTGGCCTTCATCAGCGGCCTCACGGGCCAGTTCTACAAGCAGTTCGCGGTGACCATCGCCATCTCCACGGTGATCTCGGCCATCAACTCGCTGACCCTGTCGCCCGCGCTGGCGGCCCTGCTGCTGCGCGGCCACGATGCGCCCAAGGACGCGCTGACGCGCGGCATGGACCGGGCCTTCGGCTGGCTGTTCCGCGGCTTCAACCGCATGTTCCACCGGGGCTCCGAGGCCTACAGCGGCGGCGTGGGCCGCGTGATCTCGCGCAAGACGCTGATGCTGGCCATCTACCTGGCGCTGATCGCCGTGACCTTCGGCCTGTTCAAGGCCGTGCCTTCGGGCTTCGTGCCGGCGCAGGACAAGCAGTACCTGATAGGCTTTGCCCAGCTGCCCGACGGCGCCACGCTGGACCGCACGGACGAGGTGATCCGCCGCATGGGCGAGATCATGAAGGACAACCCCAACGTGGAGGACACCATCGCCTTCCCGGGCCTGTCCATCAACGGCTTCACCAACAGCTCCAACTCGGGCATCGTCTTCGCCACGCTCAAGCCCTTCGACGAGCGCAAGCGCGCCGACCAGAGCGGCGGCGCCGTGGCCGGCCAACTGAACCAGGCCTTCGCAGGCATCCAGGACGCCTTCATCGTCATGTTCCCGCCGCCACCCGTGGCGGGCCTGGGCACGACGGGCGGCTTCAAGCTGCAGCTGGAAGACCGCGCCTCCCTGGGCTATGACCAGATGGATGCGGCCGTGAAGGCCTTCATGGCCAAGGCCTACCAGACGCCCGAGCTGACCGGCATGTTCACCAGCTGGCAGGTCAACGTTCCCCAGCTGTATGCCGACATCGACCGCACCAAGGCGCGCCAGCTTGGCGTGCCGGTGACGGACATCTTCGACACCATGCAGATCTACCTGGGCAGCCTGTATGCGAACGACTTCAACAAGTTCGGCCGCACCTACAGCGTCCGCGTGCAGGCCGACGCGCCCTACCGCGCGCGTGCCGAGGACGTGGGCATGCTCAAAGTGCGCTCCAGCTCGGGCGAGATGATTCCGCTGTCGGCGCTGATGAAGGTGGACTCCAGCTTCGGCCCCGAGCGCGCCATGCGCTACAACGGCTACCTCACGGCCGACATCAACGGCGGTGCCGCACCGGGCTTCTCTTCGGGCCAGGCGCAGGATGCCATCAAGCGCATCGCGGCCGAGACCCTGCCCAAGGGCATAGCCTTCGAATGGACCGACCTGACCTACCAGGAAATCCTGGCCGGCAATTCGGCGGTGATCGTGTTCCCGCTGGCCCTGCTGCTGGTCTTCCTGGTGCTGGCCGCGCAGTACGAGAGCCTGACCCTGCCCATTGCCATCATCCTGATCGTTCCCATGGGCCTGCTGGCGGCCATGACCGGCGTCTGGCTGTCGGGTGGCGACAGCAATGTCTTCACGCAGATCGGGCTCATCGTGCTGGTGGGGCTGAGTGCGAAGAACGCCATCCTGATCGTGGAATTCGCACGGGAGCTGGAGTTCGAGGGCCGCACGCCCATACAGGCCGCCATCGAGGCCAGCCGGCTGCGCCTGCGCCCCATTCTGATGACCTCGCTGGCCTTCGTCATGGGCGTGCTGCCCCTGGTGCTGTCCACGGGCGCGGGCTCGGAAATGCGCCGTGCCATGGGCGTGGCCGTGTTCTCGGGAATGATCGGGGTGACGGCCTTCGGCCTGTTCCTCACGCCCGTGTTCTACGTGCTGATGCGCCGCCTGGCAGGCAACCGGCCGCTCAAGCAGCATGGTCCAGAGATGGAGGAAGAGGCCCCTGCACAGGCACCCGCCCACGGCCATGCCTCGGGTGGTGGCGCACTGCCCATGCCCTCTGCTGCGCGTGGCGAGCATGAATGAGCCCACACCACAAGAACAGGAACCGATCATGAAGATCCCATCGCTTTCGAAACTGTCCAGGCGTCTGCTGCCCCTGGTGGCGGCGCTGGCCCTGGCCGGCTGCGCCAGCGTGTCCCAGAGCCTGCCCGAGCTGCCGGCCGCCCCCGCCTTCAAGGAGCAGGGCGCCGCGCCGCAGGCGGGCTGGACCCAGGCCCTGCCCGCCGAAGCCCAGGCACGCGGCCAATGGTGGCTGGCCTTTGCCGACCCGGCGCTGGACGCGCTGGTGGACAAGGCCACGCTGGACAACCAGAGCATCCAGGCCGCGGCCGCACGCTTGGCCGAGGCCCGCGCCCTGGCGCGCAGCGCCAATGCCGAGCGCATGCCCCAACTGGGCACGCGG
>NZ_JTKZ01000282.1:0-1571 GCF_000799035.1 Delftia sp. ZNC0008 | reverse complement strand
GCAGCCGGCGCCCGCATGGAGCACCTGAAGGCCCAGATCGACCAGACCCAGGCCACGCTCAAGGCCGACGAGGCGCGCCTGGGCTATACGCGCATCTACGCGCCCATGGCGGGCACCGTGGTGTCGGTGGAGGCGCGCGAGGGCCAGACGCTGAACGCCACCTACCAGACGCCCAACATCCTGCGCATTGCCGACCTGTCGGCCATGACGGTGTGGACCGAAGTGTCCGAGGCCGACGTGCGCCGCGTGCGCGACGACATGCCGGTGTACTTCACCACGCTGGGCGGCGCCGACCAGGCCAGGCCCCGGCGCTGGTCCAGCAAGGTGCGCCAGGTGCTGCCTTCGCCCTCTACCAGCCAGGCGCCGGCCGGCGGCAATGCGGGCCAGGCGCCTGCGCCCGCCACCAAGGCCGTGGCCTATACCGTGCTGTTCGATGTGGACAACGAGGACGCCGAGCTGATGCCCCAGATGACGGCCCAGGTGGTCTTCGTCACCGGGCAGGCTGCGCAGGCGCTGACCGTGCCGCTGATGGCCGTGGCCGACAAGGCAGAAAAGGCCGAGAAGGCAGGCAGCACGCAGACCGTGCGCGTGCTGGACGCCAAGGGCCAGCCCGAGCAGCGCACCGTGCGCCTGGGCGTGCGCAGCCGCCACCAGGCCGAGGTGCTGGAGGGCCTGCAGGAAGGCGAGCGCGTCATCGTCGGCGAGACGCCTCTGGACCGTGGCCCGCGGTGGCTGCAATGGTGATGGCGCAGGGCATGCAGGCCGGCGCGCCGCTGGCCGCACCGCTGATAGAGCTGCGCGGCATCACCAAGCACTACGGCGGCGGCGACAGCGGCCAGCCCGCCGTCACCGTGCTGCACGGCATCGACCTGGAGATACGCGCGGGCGAGTTCGTGGCCGTGGTGGGCAGCTCGGGCTCGGGCAAGTCCACGCTGATGAACATCCTGGGCTGCCTGGACCGGCCCAGCGAGGGCAGCTACCACTTCCAGGGCCAGGACGTGGCCACGCTGGACTCGGACGCGCTGGCCTGGCTGCGGCGCGAGGCCTTCGGCTTCGTCTTCCAGGGCTACCACCTGATCGCCAGCGAAAGCGCCAGCGAGAACGTGGAAATGCCCGCCATCTACGCCGGCCTGCCCAAGGAAGAGCGCGTGCGGCGCGCCCGTGCGCTGCTGGAGCGCCTGGGCCTGGGCTCGCGCCTGGGCAACCGGCCCAACCAGCTGTCGGGCGGGCAGCAGCAGCGCGTGTCGATTGCGCGCGCGCTGATGAACGGCGGCCAGATCATCCTGGCCGACGAGCCCACGGGCGCGCTGGACTCGCACAGCGGCGCCGAGGTCATGGCCCTGCTGCGCGAGCTGGCCGACGCGGGCCACACCATCATCCTCATCACCCACGACCGCACTGTGGCCGCCCAGGCGCGCCGCGTGATCGAGATCAGCGACGGCCGCATCACCAGCGACAGCCGGCGCGACGATGCCGCAAATGGGGTGAATGCGGGCGCCGCTGCCCTGCCGCTCACGCCGCAGCGCGGCAGCGCCGGCGCGCCCTGGCTGGCCGAGCTGTTCGAGGCCGCG
>NZ_JTKZ01000843.1:0-1040 GCF_000799035.1 Delftia sp. ZNC0008 | reverse complement strand
CCGCGTGGACCTGCTGTCCGAATCGTGCATCGCCCAGGTGGCCTCGGGCCAGGCCGATCTGGCGCTGGCCGCCATCCGCGCCGACACCGAGGAGCTGCAGGCCGAATGGTTCTGCGCCGACCGGCTGCACCTGGTCTGCCGCGCCGACCATGCGCTGGCGGCCCTGCCCGCGCCGGCCATGGCCGACCTGCGGGACCAGCCCTTCATCCAGCTCGCCCGCCACAGCAGCGTGCGCCAGTACCTGGAATCGCAGGAGCAGGCCCCGCCCCTCAACACCTTGCTGGAGGTGGAGCACCTGGCCACCGTGATGGGCATGGTGCGCGCGGGCCTGGGCATCAGCGTGGTGCCGGCCCTGGCGCTGTTCCACTTCGTGCAGCCTGGCCTGGTGACGCGCCCGCTGGCCGATGCCGACCGCCGGCGCGACCTGTACCTGGTGCGCAGGCGCCAGCGCAGCCTGTCGCCGGCCGCCCAGGCCTTCCACGCGCTGGCGCTGGAGCATCGGCCCGGTGCGGGCGAGACCACCTGATACGGGGCAGCACGAACCTCGCAGCACAATAGCCTGATCGCCAACCGCCTCCGAAAGCCGCCACCGTGGGTGAATTCGACCTGATCCGCCGCTTCTTCCAGCGCCCCGTGCGCCGCGCCGCCCTGGGCGTGGGCGATGACTGCGCACTGCTCGCCCCGGCGCCGGGCATGCAGTTGGCCGTCTCCAGCGACATGCTGGTCGAGGGCCGGCATTTCTTCGCCGACGTGGACCCGCGCCTGCTGGGCCACAAATCCCTGGCCGTGAACCTGTCCGACCTGGCGGCCTGCGGCGCGCGCCCGATGGCCTTCACCCTGGCCCTGTCCCTGCCGCGTGCCGATGCGGCCTGGACCGAGGCGTTTGCGGCCGGTCTGCTGGCGCTGGCCGACGCCCACGGCTGCGAGCTGGTCGGCGGCGACACCACCCAGGGGCCCTTGAACATCTGCATCACCGTCTTCGGCGAAGTGCCGCCCGGCCAGGCCCTGCTGCGCAGCGGCGCGCGCGCGGGCGACGACAT
>NZ_JTKZ01000330.1:0-706 GCF_000799035.1 Delftia sp. ZNC0008 | reverse complement strand
CGCGCCTCCCCCGCCACCTGCGCCCGAGCCCGTTCCCCAGCCGCCACCGCCGCCGCCCGCGCCCGTGATTGCGCCGCCCCCACCTCCCAAGCCGCAGGCCGTGGACGACGACCGCGAGGCCGAGATCGCGCTGGAGAAGAAGCGCAAGATCGAGCAGCAAAAGAAGGAGCGCGCCGAACAGGCCGCCCGCGAGCAGCGCGAAAAGGAACGCCAGGAGCGCCTGGACAAGGAAAAGGCCGAGAAGGCGGCCAAGGACAAGGCCGAGCGCGAGAAGGCGGAAAAAGCCGAGAAGGACCGCCGCGACAAGCTCGAGCAGCAGAAAAAGGACAAGGCCGAGCAGGACCGCAAGGAACGCCTGGAGCAGCAAAAGAAGGACAAGGCCGAAAAGGAAAAGGCGGACAAGGAAAAAGCTGCCAAGGACAAGGCCGAGCGCGAGAAAGCCGAGAAGGCGGAGAAAGAAAAGGCCGAAAAGGCCGCCAAGGCAGAAGCCGAGAAGAAGGCCGCCGAGGACAAGCGCAAGAAGGAACAGGCCGCCAAGGAAGCGCGCGAGGCCAAGGAAGCCGAGGCACGCCGCCTGGAGAACATCCGCCGCATGCAGGGCCTGGCCGGCAGCGGCGGCTCGGCCGGCGAAGGCGCCGGTGGCAGCAAGAGCGGCGGCTCGGGCAGCTCCGCCGGAGGCCCCTCGGCCGGCTATGGCGCCAAGGGG
>NZ_JTKZ01000192.1:0-610 GCF_000799035.1 Delftia sp. ZNC0008 | reverse complement strand
CCGCTCCCGCGTCCTCGCCCGGCGCCGCCCAGCCGGGGGCACCGCTGCGCCAGCGCTGGTCTCCTGCGCGGCGCGTGCGCCAGTGGTGGCATGCCCGCCTGCCGCGCACCGACAGCCTCAGGCTGACCCAGCGCAATGTCTACATCATGCCCTCGCGCGCAGGCTGGGCCCTGGCGCTGACGCTGTGCGTGCTGCTGGTGGCGGCCATCAACTACCAGCTCAACCTGGGCTACCTGCTGACCTTTTTGCTGGCCGGAAGCGCGGCTGCGGGCATGGTGGTCGGCCACGGCAACCTGCGCGGCCTGGCAATGCACCTGGTGCCGCCGGCCGGCAGCTTTGCCGGCCAGCCCTGCCGCTTCGACGTGGTGCTGCACAACAGCCGCCGCAGCACGCGCTGGGGCATAGGCCTGGCCGTGCAGGGCGATGTCCCGGCCACCGACTGGACCTGGATCGATGTACCGGCACAGGGCAGCACCACGGCACAGTTGGCCTTCACGCCGCTGCGCCGGGGACGGCAGCCGCTGCCCACGATCACGGCGGCCACCCGCTATCCGCTGGGCACCTTCCGCGTCTGGGCGCTGTGGCGCGCACAGACGCAGGCCTGGATCTA
>NZ_JTKZ01000002.1:0-1038 GCF_000799035.1 Delftia sp. ZNC0008 | reverse complement strand
CCGCGTCACAGATGGTGCAGTCCGTGCAGGCGGATATTGCCGACGAGGCCTCGGTGCGCCAGGCCTTCGCGCAGGCCGAGGCGGCCTTCGGCCCCGTGCAGGTCCTGGTCAACAACGCGGGCCAGGCCAGCAGCCAGAAGTTCGAGCGCACCGACGCCGCACTGTGGCAGGCGATGCTGGCCGTCAACCTCACGGGCACCTTCCACTGCATGCAGGCCGCGCTGCCGGGCATGCTGGCTGCGCGCTGGGGCCGCATCATCAATGTGGCCAGCACGGCAGGGCTGATCGGCTATGCCTATGTCAGCGCCTATTGCGCGGCCAAGCATGGCGTGATCGGCCTCACGCGCTCGCTGGCGCTGGAGACGGCGGGCAAGGGCGTGACGGTGAACGCGGTCTGCCCCGGCTATACCGAGACCGACATCGTGCGCGGCGCCGTGGCCAACATCGTGGACAAGACCGGCATGACGGCGGATGAGGCCCGCGCCAGGCTGGCCGAACGCAACCCGCAGGGCCGCCTGGTCCAGCCCGAGGAAGTGGCCGAGACCGTGGCCTGGCTGGCCCTGCCGGCATCGGCCTCGGTCAACGGCCAGTCCATTGCCGTCGATGGCGGCGAGGTGATGACCGGCTGAACCCGGTCCACTCCCCCCGTTTTCTGAATTCTTGATGGAGACACCATGAGCACCCAGCCCGAAGAACACAGCATGAAGCACCACAAGCGCCCCCTGGCCGGCTACGAGGCCAGGACCTTTGTGTGGCAGGTATCGGCCGACGGCAAGATCGGCACCATCACCCTGAACCGGCCCGAGCGCAAGAACCCGCTGACCTTCGGCTCCTACGCCGAGCTGCGCGACCTGTTCCGCGCCCTGGTCTATGCCACCGACATCAAGGCCGTGGTGGTCACGGGCGCGGGCGGCAATTTCTGCTCAGGCGGCGATGTGCACGAGATCATCGGCCCGCTCACCAAGATGAGCATGCCCGAGCTGCTGGACTTCACGCGCATGACGGGCGACCTGATCAAGGCCATGCGCGCCTACGCGG
>NZ_JTKZ01000942.1:0-637 GCF_000799035.1 Delftia sp. ZNC0008 | reverse complement strand
CAATGCCCTCGCCATGGCGCTGCAGCTGCTGCCACCAGCGTTCCTCGGGCGCGGGCGCGCGCCAGGCGATGAGTTCGAAGTAGGCGCCGTCGGCAAACACCACCAGGGCGTTGTGCGTGGAGCGGCCCGGATGCTCGCCGCCGCGCAGCACGTTGAAGCCCAGCGCGGTGTAGTCGGCAATGGTGCGTTCCAGGTCCTGGACCGCGATGACGATGTGGTCGAGTGGCAAGGTCATGGCAGGGGTGCTTCGCACGGTGTTCAGGCCGCCAGGCGCGCGGCGGCGCTGGAGTCGGTGTGGCGCACTTCGGCGCGGATGTTCTGCGGATTGCGCAGCAGGTTGAGGATGGGGCAGGTGCGCTCCACGGCCTCGAACAGCGCATCGATCTCGGCGCGGCTGGCGGGCGAGTCGATGTGCACGGTGTAGCCGATCTCATGCGGCCAGATGGGCGTGGCCTCGTGGCCGGGCTTGCCGCCGCGCGGGTCGATGATGCCCGTGACCTCGACCTCCAGGCTCTCCACGGGCACCTGGCGCTCGGCCGCCTGGATCAGAAAGATGTGGGTGACGCAGGTGCCCAGCACGCCCAGCTGCAGCTCGGGCGAGCTGGGGCCGAGGTTGTAGCCCGCGAAGTCGACGCGG
>NZ_JTKZ01000915.1:0-2996 GCF_000799035.1 Delftia sp. ZNC0008 | reverse complement strand
CCGCGTAGCGGGGAGCTGGACGGGCAGGCCATGCAGGCCCTCGTGCGCATGCTGACGGCCGAACAGCTTCAGCCGCTGCAGCAGGCACTGGATAATTTCGACTTCGAGCGCGCGCAGGAATGCGCCCAGCAGTTGCAGCAGCAACTGCCCTCGAACGATGGAGACAGAGCATGAATGCGCCCAATCTATTGGCAACGGACAAGCGCCCGCGCCTGCTGCTGGTCGATGACGACCCGACCAACCTGCATGTGCTGCGCCAGATCCTGGGCGAGGATTACCGGCTCTCGTTCGCCACGGACGGGCGCAAGGCTCTGCAGCTGGCCCAGCACCAGCCGGACCTGATCCTGCTGGACATCATGATGCCCGAGCTGGACGGCTACGCCGTGTGCCGCCAGCTCAAGGCGCAGGCCGACACGGCCCGCATCCCGGTGATCTTCATCACCGCCCTGTCGGACGGACAGGACGAGGCCCTGGGCTTTGCCTCGGGCGCGGTGGACTACATCGTCAAGCCCGTGCGCGCGCCCGTGGTGCGGGCGCGGGTGCGCAACCACCTGTCGCTGGTCAAGCTCGACGAGCTGCGCAGCACGCGGCTGCAGATCGTGCAGCGCCTGGGCCGCGCGGCCGAGTACCGCGACAACGAGACGGGCATGCACGTGATCCGCATGAGCCACTACGCAAAGACGTTGGCGCTGGCGGCCGGCTGCACCGACGAATGGGCGGACGACCTGCTCAACGCCGCGCCCATGCACGATGTGGGCAAGATCGGCATCCCCGATGCCATCCTGCTCAAGAACGGCCCGCTGACGGCCGAGGAATGGACGGTCATGCGCCGCCATCCGCAGATCGGCGCCGAGATCATCGGCGAGCACGATTCCCAGGTGCTGCAGATGGCCTACAGCATCGCGCTGACCCACCACGAGAAATGGGACGGCACGGGCTATCCGCAGGGCCTGGCGGGCGAGGACATCCCGCTGGCCTCGCGCATCGTGGCCGTGGCCGACGTGTTCGATGCCCTCACCACGGAACGCCCCTACAAGCACGCGTGGACGGTGGACGACGCCATGGATCACATAGAGCAGCAGGCCGGCGCCCACTTCGACCCGCGCCTGGTGCCGCTGTTCATCGGCCTGCGCCCGCAGCTGGAAGACATACGCGAGCGCTGGAAGGATTGACGGGAGACCGATTCCTGCAGGGTGCGCCGGGGCTTGGGCAATCGCTTACCCTGGGCGGCCTGTCTCCGGCACCTGCCTGTCCTGCCCATGTCTTGTTCGCCTTCTCCCTCCTCTTCCTTGCCTGCCGCTGACCGCTTCCATGTCCGCGCACTGACCGCCGCCGACCTGCCCGGTCTGCTGGACATCCAGCGGGCCTGCTATGGCGAGGACTATGCCGAGAGCGGCGAGGTCTTTGCGCGGCGCCTGGCCGGCACGGCCCATTGCTCGCTGGCACTGGAGCAGGACGGCCGTGTGCGCGCCTATCTCGCGGCCTACCGCAGCCTCATGGCCAAGATCACGCCGCTGCACGGTGACTTCGAGGCCGTCGAGCAGGCCGACACCCTGTACCTGCACGACATGGCCGTGCACCCCGAGGCCGCAGGCCAGGGCCTGGCCCGTGCGCTGCTGGCTCCGCTGTGGGAGCGGGCGCGCGCCGAGGGCCTGCGCCACACGGCCCTGGTGTCGGTGCAGGGCTCGCGCGGCTACTGGGAGCGCCATGGCTATGCCGTGCAGGCGTTGACCGACCCGCTGCAGCAGCAGCGCCTGGTGAGCTACGGCGACGGTGCGCTGTACATGGCCCGGCCGCTGTAGGGCGGTGCTACGGGGCGCTACAGGGTGCTACAGGGCGCCGTGTCGCGTGGTGGTCTGCAAGGCGCGGTGATGGGGTTTTTGGCCGGGGACGGGCCGGCCGCCTCTGGTCATAATGCGCGCCATGCCCGATCGCTGGAAACCCAATGTCACTGTGGCGGCCATCATTGAGCGCGATGGCCGTTTTCTGCTGGTGGAAGAAGACACGGCCGATGGCGTGCGCTACAACACCCCCGCCGGCCATCTCGACCCTGCCGAGTCGCCCATCACCGCCTGTGTGCGCGAGGTCGATGAGGAGACGGCGCACGACTTCGTGCCCACGGCCCTGGTCGGCGTCTACCTGAACCGCTTCGTGCGCACGCGCACCGGCTCCGACATCACCTATCTGCGCTTTGCCTTCACGGGCGAGCTGGGTGACTTCCGGGCCGGCCAGCCGCTGGACGACGGCATCATCCGCACGGTCTGGATGACGCTGGACGAACTCAAGGCCTGCACCGCCCAGCACCGCAGTCCGCTGGTGATGCAAAGCATAGAGGACTACCTGGCCGGCCGCCGCTACCCGCTGGAGCTGATCCACACCGATCCCAGCGTGCTGCAGGCTCCGCAGCCCCACTGAGTCACCAAGGCACCGAGCACCATGCCGGCCCTGTCTGTCACACAACGCCACGCTCCCGCGTCTTGATGGCATGCAGACCTCCTCCGCCACCGACGATCCCCTGGCCCTGTTCGAGCGCCACCGCCCGCGCCTGTTCGGCCTGGCCTACCGCATGCTCGGCCAGCGCGCCGATGCCGAGGACCTGGTCCAGGAGGCCTGGCTGCGCTGGCATGGCGCCGAGCGCGCCGGCATAGAGCAGCCCGAGGCCTGGCTGGTCTCCGTGACCACGCGCCTGGCCATAGACCGGCTGCGCCGCCTGCGCGCCGAGCGCGAGCACTACCAGGGCTTCTGGCTGCCCGAGCCCCTGGTCCAGCCCTGGGCCGAGGAGTCCGCACCCTCGGCCGAAGACCTGCTGGAGCGTGCCCACGACGTGTCCACGGCGCTGATGTTCGTGCTCGAGCAGCTCACGCCCGACGAGCGCGCCGCCTTTTTGCTGCGCGAGGTCTTCGATGCCGACTATGCCGAGGTTGCCCAGGCCCTGGGCCGCAGCGAGGCCGCCTGCCGCCAGCTCGTGCACCGCGCCCGCACCCATGTTCAGGCCG
>NZ_JTKZ01000260.1:0-8082 GCF_000799035.1 Delftia sp. ZNC0008 | reverse complement strand
TGCACAAGCTGCGCAACAGCAAGTTCGATTTCGTGGTGACGGACATCAACATGCCGAACATGAACGGCTTCCAGCTGCTCACCGAAATCAAGCAGGACGACAAACTCAAGCACCTTCCCGTGCTGATGGTGACGGCCGAGGCCCGCAAGGAGGACATCGTGGCAGCGGCCCAGGGCGGTGCGGCAGGCTACATCGTCAAGCCCTTCACCAAGGCCACGCTGGAAGAGAAAGTCAACCTGATCCTCAAAAAGCTGGGCCTGTAGGGCGCGCGCCATGAGCAACCCGGATGTCCCCGACAGCGTCCACTACAAGGTAGGCGTTCTCACACGCCAGCTGCATGACTCGCTCAACGAGCTGGGCTATGCGGACCGATTGCGCGGCAGCATGGGAGAGCTGCCGGATGCGCAAAGCCGCCTTTCCTACATTGCGCGGCTGACCGGAGAGGCCGCCGAGAAGGTCCTCAACCGTGTCGAGCTGGCCAAGAGCCAGCAGGACCGGCTGGCCGAGCGCGTGCGCGCCATGCGCGCGCAGCTGGTCGAGGATCCCGTGGCGGCCGTGGCCAAGGGCCGGGTGATGAACTTCCTCGAAGAGGTCGAGCAGGACACGCAGCAGGCCGATGAGCACCTCACCGAGATCATGATGTCCCAGGACTTCCACGATCTCACGGGCCAGGTCATCGCCCGCGTGGTGTCGCTGGCCGCCGACCTGGAGGACCAGCTGGTGCAGCTGCTCATCCAGACCTCGCCCAACCCGCAGCAGACGGCGCTGGAGCCGCTGGAAAAGCCCAAGGAGCACCTGGCCGGCCCCGTGGTCGATCCCGAGAAGACACCCGATGTGGTGACTTCACAGTCCCAGGTGGACGATCTGCTGGCCAGCCTGGGGTTCTGACACACCCCGGGGCGCCATGCGCCTTTGCATTGGCATTTGCACGGCAACCCTTCCCGCTGCGGGGCAAGGGTTTGCCGGCGTGCCGCTGCCTGCCGCACCACACCCCAGACAGCGCATAAGCGCCGCTTGAGCCCTGCTTATCGGGGCTTCGCCCATCCGGCTTGTTCCGACAATGACGCAAATCCTTCCGTCATTGCGCCATGGACTCCAGCCAAGACAAAAACCTGCCAGCCACCGAACGCAAACTGCAGAAAACGCGTTCTGACGGCCAGGGTGCGCGCTCCCGGGACCTGTCCCACCTGGCCATCCTGGGCACGGGCGCGCTGATGATGCTGATGGGCGCCGAGCCCCTGATCCAGCACATGCGCATGGCGCTGGCCCAGCAACTGGCGTTCGACGCGCACACGGCCAAGACCCCGGCCCTGATGATGGAGCGCATGCTGTCCATGGGCAGCCTGGGCCTGAAGATTTCCCTGGGCGTTGCCGCCGTGACCACGGCCGCGGCCGTGCTGTCGGGCATGCTGGCCGGCGGCTGGATCCTGAGCCTCAAGCCCATACAGCCGCAGTTCAACCGTCTCAACCCGCTGTCGGGCCTGACCAATCTGTTTTCCAAGCAGCAGATGGTGACCGTGGCCAAGATGGTGGCGATGACGGCCATCCTCTCCTTCGTGGCCTGGAAGTTCCTGAGCAGCCACATCGCCGAGATCGCCGCCATCTCCTCCCAGCCTTCGGCCATGGCGCTGACCATGACCGGGCAGTGGCTGGCCAGCGGCGTGGCCCTGCTGCTGCTGGTGGTGTTCCTGATGGCCGTGATCGACGTGCCGCTGCAGGCCTACCTGTTCAAGTCGCGCCTGAAGATGAGCCACGAGGAAGTCAAGCAGGAGCACAAGGAGTCCGACGGCAACCCGCAGATCAAGAGCAAGATCCGCCAGAAGCAGCGCGAGATCGCCGACCGTGCCAGCGTCAACGCCGTGCCGCGCGCCGACTTCGTGGTCACCAACCCCACGCACTATGCCGTGGCGCTGCGCTACGACGAAAAGACCATGGCCGCCCCGCAGGTCATCTCCAAGGGCACGGACCTGGTGGCCCTGAAGATCCGCGAGGTCGCGGGCGCCCACAAGATACCGGTGCTCGAATCCCCGATGCTGGCGCGCGCCCTGTACGCGCACGCCGACCTGGACCAGGCCATTCCCGCCGCGCTGTACACGGCCGTGGCCCAGGTCCTGGCCTATGTCTACCGCCTGAAGGCCGCACTGCGCGGCGAAGGCCCCATGCCTGGCGATCTCGGCGAACCCGCCGTGCCCGCCGAACTCGATCCGCACCAGGGCCGCCGCGCGCCCGCCGCCGCGACCACTGAAGGTACTGCTCCATGACGACGAATCCGCTCCAATCCCTGCAATCGATGTGGTCGGGCGAGAACACCAGGTTCGCCCAGGGCCTGATGGCGCCGCTGCTGGTGGTGGCCATCCTGGCGCTGATGGTGCTGCCGATTCCGCCGTGGCTGCTGGACACGTTCTTCACGCTGAACATTGCCGTGGCGCTGATGGTGATGATGGTGGCGGCCTACATGATCCGGCCGCTGGACTTTGCGGCCTTCCCCTCGGTGCTGCTGCTGACCACGCTGATGCGCCTGTCGCTGAACGTGGCCTCCACACGCGTGGTGCTGCTGGAAGGCCACACCGGCCCCGGAGCGGCCGGTGCGGTGATCGAGGCCTTCGGCCACTTCCTGATCGGCGGCAACTTCGCGGTCGGCCTGATCGTGTTCGCCATCCTGGTGGTGATCAACTTCGTGGTGATCACCAAGGGTGCCGAGCGTATCGCCGAAGTCTCGGCCCGCTTCACCCTGGACGCCATGCCCGGCAAGCAGATGGCCGTGGATGCCGACCTGAACGCCGGCCTGATCGACGAAAAGGAAGCCAAGCGCCGCCGCGCCGAGGTGCAGGAGGAAGCCAACTTCTTCGGCTCCATGGACGGTGCCAGCAAGTTCGTGCGCGGCGACGCGGTCGCCGGCATCCTGATCCTGGTGATCAACATCATCGGCGGCTTCGCCATCGGCATGATCCAGCACGGCCTGTCGGCCGGCCAGGCCGCCGACAGCTACATCCTGCTGGCCGTGGGCGATGCGCTGGTCGCACAGATCCCCGGCCTGCTGATCTCGGTGGCCGCGGCCATGGTGATCTCGCGCGTGGGCAAGGAAACCGACATGGGCCAGCAGATCGCGCAGCAGCTGTTCATGTCGCCCAAGGTGCTGGGCATCACGGCCGGCGTGCTGGGCCTGCTGGGTGTCATTCCGGGCATGCCCCACGTCGTGTTCCTGAGCACGGGCGCAATGCTGGGCTGGCTGGCCTGGATGCTCTCGCGCCGCCAGCAGGAACGCGCCGCCCAGCAAACCCAGGCCCCCGCCCCCGTGGCCGCGCCCAGCGACGGCGAAGCCACCTGGGACGACCTGCAGCCCGTGGACCTGCTGGGCCTGGAGCTGGGCTACCGCCTGATCACTCTGGTGGACAAGGGCCGCCAGGGCGACCTGCTGACCCGCATCAAGGGCGTGCGCCGCAAGTTCGCACAGGAAGTGGGCTTTCTGCCCCCGGCCGTGCACGTGCGCGACAACCTGGAGCTCAAGCCCAGCGCCTACCGCATCACCCTGCGCGGCGTGATGGTGGGCGAGGGCGAGGCCTTCCCCGGCATGTTCCTGGCCATCAATCCGGGCGGCATCAGCACCCCGCTGATCGGCACCCAGACCACCGACCCGGCCTTCGGCCTGCCCGCCCACTGGATCGACGAACGCCAGAAGGAAGCGGCACAAATGGCAGGCTTTACCGTGGTTGATTCGGAAACCGTGATGGCCACCCATTTGTCACACTTGATGCAAGTGCATGCCGCCAAGCTGATCAGCCGTACCGAGACGCAGCAGTTGGTGGAGCATGTGGCCAAACTGGCTCCCAAGCTGATCGAAGAAGTCATTCCGAAAATGGTGTCCATCACGACGTTCCAGAAAGTGCTCCAGCTGCTGCTGGAAGACTCGGTGCACGTGCGTGACATCCGCACCATCATCGAGACGCTGGCCGAGCACTCCTCGACCACGCAGGACCCTGTCGAGCTGGCCCGCCGCGTGCGCATTGCACTGTCGCCGTCCATCGTCCAGCAGATCTACGGCCCGACCCGCGAGCTGAACGTCATCGCCATCGAGCCCGGACTCGAACGCCTGCTGGTGCAGGCCCTGTCCAACCCCGGCTCCCCCTCACTGGATCCCGGCGTGGCCGAGATCCTCACCCAGAAGGCGGCCGACATGGCCAACCAGCAAGAAGAGCTGGGCCTGCCTGCCTGCCTGCTGGTTCCCGATTCCATCCGCAATTCCATTGCCCGCCTGGTGCGCCGCGTGGCGCCGCGTCTGCAGGTTCTCGCCCACAGCGAGATCCCCGAAACGCACACCATCCGCATCGGCTCGATTCTTAAAGGTGCATCCGCATGAACATCAAACGCTTCTACGCCCCCACCTCCCGCGAGGCCCTGGCCAAGGCGCGCATGGCTTTCGGAGCGGGCACCCTGATCCTGTCCAACCGCAGCACGCCCGATGGCGTCGAGGTCATGGCCACGGCCGAGGACACGCTGGAGCACAGCAAGGCCGCCGCCAGCAGCACGCCGCTGCAGCAGGCCATCGAGCGCCGCTCGGCCGAGGAGACCACGGGCCTGCGTCCCCAGCTGCAGGCCCAGCTGATCCAGGCGCATACCCAGCCGCGCACGGCACAGCAGGCTTCGCCGACGCCCTCACAGGCGGCTTCGCTGGCAGCCTCGCTGTCGGCAAATGGTGCCGAGCCCGCCGGCCTGCGCCAGAGCGTGCAGGAAGACACCGAGCAACTGGCCATGAGCACCCTGTCCTTCCAGGACTACGTGCGCGAACGCATGCTGCGCCGCCGCCACGAGGCCGGCGTCGACGAGCCCCTGCCCAGCTTTGCCCAGCGCCGCAGCCTGGGCGACGCCCTGCGCGAAGCGCCGGCCGCCGCGCCCATGGCCGCACAGCAGCCGTTCAAGGCACAGCCCGCGCCTTCCGTGGCCCGCCACAATCCGCTGCGCGCCAGCGCCGAGGCGCCGCTGCGCGAGCCCCTGCGCAGCGAACCCGCTCCAGCCATGGCCTCCCAGGCGCTGCGCGATGAGCTGCAGTCCGTGCGCGACCTGATCGAAGAGCGCTTCAACACCCTGACCTGGCTGGGCCAGACGCGCCAGAACCCCATCCACGCCAATCTCACGCACAAGCTGATCCGCGCGGGCTACTCCCCCGTGCTGGCCCGCGCCCTGGTCGAGCACATGCCCCAGGACCTGTCCGCCGGCGACGCCGTGCGCTGGCTGATGCAGGTGCTGGAACGCAATCTGCGCACCGACGCCGGCCAGGAGCCGCTGTACGAGCAAGGCGGCGTCTTCGCCCTGGTGGGCTCCACCGGCGTGGGCAAGACCACGACCACGGCCAAGCTGGCGGCCCTGTGCGCGGCCAAGTACGGCGCCTCCAGCGTCGGCCTGATCACCCTGGACACCTACCGCGTCGGCGCCCACGACCAGCTGCGCTCCTACGGCCGCATGCTGGGCATGGTCGCCCACCTGGCCCATGACCGCGCCGCGCTGCAGGACCTGCTGGGCCTGCTGGCCAACAAGCAGCTGGTGCTGATCGACACCACGGGCGTGGCCCCGCGCGATCCGCGCAAGGACGAAATCCTGGACCTGCTGGACCTGCCCGGCGTGCAAAAGCTGCTGGCCGTGAACGCGGCCGGCCAGGGCGATGCGCTGGACGATGTGATGCAGGCCTTCAAGGCACGCGGATCCAGCCAGGCCATCCTCACCAAGGTGGACGAGGCCGTGAAGCTGGGCCCCTCGGTGGACACGCTGATCCGCCACCAGATGCAGCTGCGCGGCGTGACCAACGGCCAGCGCGTGCCCGAAGATTGGGAGCGCGCCGATGCGCAGCAGCTGGTCTCCGCCTCCATGCGCGCCTCCACCCGCTCGGCCTTCGATCCCAAGGCGCTGGACCTGGACTTCTTCTTCACCCCGTCCAGCCCCAGCACCATGGACAGCGAGGTCAGCCATGCTTGAGACCTTCCCCCAGCTGCACCAGGGCCTGGGCCTGCACGGCCAGCCCGGCGCCGCAGCACCGTCCAGCCTGCGTGTGCTGGCCATGCTGCGCGACACGGCGGCCGACCCTGAAGGCCAGTCCGAGCAATCCCTTCTGTGGCCGGTCTGCGCCAGCCTGCAGCGCCTGGGCATGCCCGTCCTTGTGCTCGATGCCAGCCAGGGCGAGGCGGCCGACGCGCCTGGCCTGGCCCAGCTGCTGCAGCAAAGCGCCTGGCAGGCCCGTACCGGCCTGCACCCCGACCCCCGTCACAGCTCGGTGGCCGTGCTGCCTGCCCGCCAGGGCCTGGAGCTGCTGCCCCTGCAGGCACGGCAAGCCGGCATGACGCCCATGCAATGGCTGCAGCGCCATGTGCGCGGCTATGCCATCGTCATGCTGTATGCCGATGCCGACACACTGGCCCGCAATCTTCCCGGCCAGGCCGTGCACCCGCTGATGGTGCTGCCCGAACACGGCCCCCGCGTGCTGGGCTGCTACCGCCAGCTCAAGCAGCTGGCCGTGCATGCCGGCCTGCGCTGCCTGCTGGCGCCGCTGCTGCCCGGCGCTGACCCCGTGGATGTGACCAGCTACGATTGGCGCCGCGGACAGACCGGTGCCCGCAGCCAGGCCGAGGATGCGCAACGGCGCCAGTCACAGATCGACGCGCTGCTGCGCTGCGCACAGCGCCATCTGGGCCACGCGCCCGGGCTGCTGCCCGTGCGCCTGCACCATGCACCGGACCTGCAGCGCCTGGCGCTGCAGTTGCTCAACCATGCGGGCAGCGTATTGCCGCATGGCGGCCAGGACCTGGCCGCCGGCTACGCACCGCTGCCTGCATCCCATGCCTGGAGCCACTGACTGCCATGTACACCGCCAAAGGCCAACTCGACCGCGATGCACTGATCCGTCGGCATGTACCCCTGGTACGCCGGATCGCGCTGCACATGATCGCCAAGCTGCCTCCCAATGTGGAGCTTGATGATCTGATACAGGTCGGAATGATCGGCCTGGCCGAAGCCCTGTCCCGCTTCGAGAGCGAGCAGGGCGTGCAATTCGAGACCTTCGCCAGCCAGCGCATCCGCGGCGCCATGCTTGATGAACTGCGCGAGGGCGACTGGATGAGCCGCAGCTCGCGCAAGAGCCAGAAGGACATAGAGCACGCGCTGCACCGCCTGGAGCAGCGCCTGGGACGCACCCCGCTGGAGTCCGAGATCGCCGACGAGCTGGGCATGGACCTGGACGACTACCAGTCGCTGCTGGGCAAGGTGCGCGGCACTCAGCTGGTGTACCTGGAAGACATGTCAGGCGGCGACGAGGGCGAGGACTTCCTCGAACGCCACGTGGCCGACAGCGGCGCCGACCCCTTTGCGCTGCTGCGCGACCACCGCCTGCGCGTGGCCCTGGTCGAAGCCATCAAGGCCCTGCCCGAGCGCGAGCAGTACATCATGGGCATGTACTACGAGCACGACATGAACCTCAAGGAAATCGCCGCCGTGCTGGGCGTGACCGAATCGCGTGTGTGCCAGCTGCACAGCCAGGCGATTGCGCGCCTGCGGACGAAGATGCGGGCGCATTGACTGGGGGCACCCCCTGAGGCGCTGACGCGCCTTCCCCCTCTCTACCCGCTTCGCGGGGGAGGGGGACGACACCCTCGCGGCGGGGCGGCCCTTGCTCGGTGTCCCTCGCTTTGGGCCTCGTCGGTTTTTTGCGCTGCTGGTCTGATCTATGTTTGCGGGTCGATACAGCCTTCCCCGCCTTCCGCCCCCTCTCCTCTCTCCCATTCCCCTTTTCTATGCGCTGCCGCGCATGGCCTGGACTTCGCGTTCGAAGATGCGCCAGAAGGCGGGTTCCTGCGTAGTGGCGAAGTTGATGCGCATGCAGGTGCTGGGCTGGCGGCCGGCGTGGAACATGGAGCCGGGGGCGATGAAGTAGCCGGCGTCCAGCAGGCGCTGGGCCAGGGTTTCGGTGTCCACGCCGGTGTCCACCCAGCCGAACATGCCGGCCGGCTCGGCCGCGAAGCGGGCTCCGGCCTGCTGGGCCAGTGCCACGCTGCGCATGCGGGCCTGGGCCAGGTGCTGGCGCAGGCGCTCGGCATGGCG
>NZ_JTKZ01000442.1:0-10102 GCF_000799035.1 Delftia sp. ZNC0008 | reverse complement strand
AGGCGCACCGGGTGCGCGCCCGCGCCCCGGGACTGCCCGAACGCGAAGACGGCGGCGCCCGCCAGCCCCGCGCCGGCAAAGGCGCACCAGACGTACTGGAGCACGGACGTCAGGCCGAAGGCCGTCATGCCGATGAGCACGGCCAGCGCCGCACCCGCGTTGACGCCCAGCAGACCCGGCTCCGCCAGGGGATTGCGGGTGACGGCCTGCATGAGCGCGCCAGCCACTCCCAGCGCCATGCCGGCCAGGATGGCCACCACGGTGCGGGGCATGCGCAGCAGGCTGACGATCAGGTGCTGGTCATCACGCAGGTCCGGAGCCCGCAGCGCGCCGAGGATGTCGGCCAGCGCAATGTCGCGCGAGCCGACGGTGATGCCGAGCACGGCGATGATGGCCAGCGCCAGCAGCCCGCCTGCAAGGCCCAGCCAACGCCTGCAGTGCAGGGGAGCGCGCGGAGCACGCGAGGCAGGCCGCGCCGCCGCGCCTTGGAGCCGTGCACGCATGGCTCAGCGGAAATGGCTTGCCACGGCGTCGACCATCTGCTGCCCCGAGTAGTAGTCGATGCGAAACGAGGTCGGGCCCAGCGGATAGACGCGCCGCCCGGCAACGGCGGGCAGGTTGGCCAGCAGCGGATCGTCCAGGAAGGCCTGCACATCGCCCTGCGAGGCGCCGAGCAGGAAGACGGAGTCGCCGGTGATGGCGGCCGAGAGATTCTCGCGGGAGATGAATTCGAAGTCCGAGGCGCGTGTGACCTGGGCGGCCAGCGCGGGCGGCAGGCCCTCCACCTTGAAGCCCAGTGCGGCCAGCAGCCGCGCATGGGGGCTGACGGCGCGGCCTATGGAGTAGCTGCCGGCCAGGTTGTAGGCGACGATGCTGACGGGCCGGGCCGGGGGCGTGATGGAGGCGGCAGTCTGCGCCACATGGGCATCGAAGCGGGCAATGGCTGCGGCGGCCTGCTTCGCATGGCCCGTGATGCGGCCCAGCTCGGTGGCGATGTCCTGCCAGGACTGGCTGGAGTAGTCGACCACGACCATGGGCACGCCCTGCGCCTGCAGTTCGGTGCGGTGCTGGGCCACGCTGTCGGCACCGGTGGCGGAGGCCACCAGCAGGTCGGGGCTGGCGCCGATGGCGGCCTCGATGTCGAATTGCAGGTTGCGGTAGAGCACCTGCACGCCGCGCTTGTCGGCAACGGCGGCCCATTGCGAGAAAAAGCCCTTGTCGTCGGTCATGCGGCTGGGCGTGGTCGCGGCGGTCGCAACGACCGGCGCATCGATGGCCAGCAGGATGCCGGTCACGCTGGGCGAGGTGGAGACGATGCGCCGGAGCAGCGGTGCATGGTCTGCGTGTGCTGCAGCCGGCGTATCCGATGTATGCGACGCATGCGATGTATCCGACGTATGCGGTGCGGCGCCCGCCACGGGAACGGCGGCGCGTGGAAACCATGCGAAACAGGCCAGCACGGCCAGTGCGGCGGCCGCGCCCAGGGCGGCAAGTTGGAGTCTGTTCATCTCGATCCGAAGCGACGGGGCCGGGCGCCAGGGCGGCGTCTTCAGCGTATTCCGTATTGTAGAATTCATTCCACATTGCAAACACCGAAGGACCTATCGATTGTGGGAAATGACCGGCCATGACGCAGCGCCTGAGTGCTGATGCGGTGACGCTGCGCTACGGCGAGCGCACGATTTCGCAGGGCCTGTCCCTTGCCATTCCCGATGGCTCCTTCACCGTCATCGTGGGGCCGAATGCCTGCGGCAAGTCCACCCTGCTGCGCGCGCTGTCGCGGCTGCTGGTGCCGGTGGCCGGGCAGGTCATCCTCGATGGCCGGCACATCTCGCAATTTCCCGCCAAGGAGGTGGCGCGGCGCCTGGGCCTGTTGCCGCAAAGCGCGGTGGCACCCGAGGGCATCACGGTGGCGGACCTGGTGGCGCGGGGGCGCTACCCCCATCAATCCTTCCTGAGGCAGTGGACGGACGCGGATGAGCAGGCCGTGGCCGAGGCCATGCAGGCCACCGATGTGGCAGCGCTGTCCGACCGCCTGCTGGACGAGCTGTCAGGCGGCCAGCGCCAGCGGGTGTGGATTGCGATGGTGCTGGCGCAGCAGACGCCGATCCTGCTGCTGGACGAGCCCACGACGTTCCTGGACATCGCCCACCAGATCGAGCTGATGGAGCTGCTGGCGGATCTCAACGACGCCGGCCGCACGGTGGTTGCGGTGCTGCACGACCTCAACCAGGCGTGCCGCTATGCCTCGCACCTGATCGCCATGCGCGACGGGCGCATTGCCGCGCAGGGCGCGCCCGGGGCGATCTTCACGGAGCAGTTGGTGCAGGAGGTGTTCGGCCTGCCGGCCGTGATCATGGCAGACCCTGTGTCGGGGACGCCCCTGGTGGTGCCCAGGGGGCGCAGGGCCGTGAATGCCGTGGAGCGCGCCGCAGGGAACTGAGGCGCCCGGCCATTCTTCCCGGCGCGGCTTTCAAGGCGAATCTGCGCTGAAGGCCCGCCCGCCCGTGGACTGGTTGATCAGGCTGGCCTCGCGGAACAGTGCGACCCGGTCTTGCGGCGACTTGAGCTGGCCCAGGTCCGAGACGGTGGTGACCGCGCAGACGATTTCATGCTGCGCATCGAACACCGGCGCCGCCTGGCCCGTGACGTTGGACAGCAGGTGGCTGGTCATCTCGGACCAGCAGCGCTCGCGCACTTCGTCGAGCACGGCCTTGGCTGGCGGCTTGCCACGGAAATGGGCGGGCTGCTGGCGCCGTGCGGCGTCGATGGTGGCCTTGGGCAGGAAGGCCTGGAACACCAGGCCACAGGCGGTGTTGTCTATGGGCAGGATGTCGCCCAGCGCCAGCGGGTTGATCGAGAAGTAGGCGCTGCGGTACCAGCGCACCAGGGTGGGCCCCCGGTCGGTCCAGATGGCCACGCCGCCGCTGAGCGCATGGCTGTGCGTCAGCGCCTTCATGCGCTGCGCCGCAATCTCCACCGCATCCACACGCTTGAGCGCGCCAATGCCGATGCTCAGCGCCGCGCTGCCCAGGTCATACAGGCCGCTGGCCGGGTCCTGCTTGGCCAGGCCTTCCTTGACGAGGCTTTGCAGGTAGCGGTGGGCCGTGGAGCCCCCCGTTCCCGTTCGCCGGGCCACCTCGCCCAGCGCCAGCTCGCTTTCGGCATTGGCCAGGACCATGAGAAACCGGGTGGCGATGGAGACGGACTGGATGGTGCCGGAGCGCTTCTCGCCGGCTGTCGTCTGAGGTGTTGTTGTTTTCAAGGGCTGGGCTTTCTTGCCTGTACCAGGCGCATCGCAGGTGGGGGCGCATGCGCCGCCGGTGTCGATGATACCGGCTCTGCCGAAGGCTCTGCACAGGTGCGCACACACCATTTCGCTGCTGTTTTTTTCTTCCGCATGTGGGAATGCATTCCCTACTGTGGAATTTCAATGCATGATGGCGACCTTTGAAAAATACGAATCATTCTCATCAAAGGAAGATGCTGTGAAGCTGTGTTTCCATCGCAGGCTCCCGTCCCGGGCGGGCGCCATCGCACTCTCTACCCTGATGGCGCCGGCCGGCGCCTTCGCTCAGGGCGCGTCGGGTTCCGGGGGGGAATCCAACGCGCTTGAAGCGGTCGTGGTCAGCGGAGAAAAGGTCAGGCGCGAACTCAAGGACACGGCCTCCTCCGTGTCGGTCAAGGCCGGCAAGGACCTGGCCCGGCAGGAGTCCGGCAATGCCTCGGTCCACGAGGTGCTGCACGACGTGCCCAACGTGGTCTACACCGACACGGTGGGCGCGCCCATCATCCGCGGGCAGGACACGCAGGGCCCCAACAACGGCCAGAACGTCTTCTGGGGCGGCACGGTGCCGCGCGCCACCATCAACCTGGATGGGCACTATCTCAACTACAACGAGATGTTCTTCGGCGCGACCTCGGTCTGGGATGTGGAGAGCATCGAGGTGTTCCGCGGCCCGCAGACCACCTCGCAGGGCGCCAATGCCATTGCGGGCGCCATCGTCGTGAACACCAAGGACCCCAGCTTCAAGCGCGAAGGGGCCTACCAGCTGGAGGCGGGCGACTACCACTCGCGGCGTGCGTCCATCGCCGTCTCCGGCCCCGTGGGCGAGGAGCTGGCCGCGCGGCTGGCCGTGGACTACTCAGGGCGCGATACCTTCATCGACTACACCAATCCGCAGTTCCAGCGGGGCCAGGCCGATCAGGATTTCCGCGCGCTGAACGCACGCATGAAGTTCCTGTGGCTGCCCAGCCGCATTCCCGGCCTGGAGGCCAAGTTCACCTATTCCCACAACGACAGCAACCGCCCCAGCCAGGAGGCGGCGTCCGCTCCGTTCAACGCGCTGGAGCACTGGACGACGACCATGCCCAGCTGGAAGCAGAAGACCGACACCGGCATCCTCGACCTCAGCTACGAGCTGGGCAACGGCGTGCGGCTGGTCAACCAGTCCCAGTATTCGCGCTCGTCCGTGCAGCGCTACACGGGCATCCCCGGCGAGGGCGATGCCGATATCCGCCAGAACAATGTCTCCAATGAGTTCCGCGCCCTGGTGGGCAGCGACAAGGACCGCCTGAGCGGCTTCGGCGGCGTCTACTACGCGCGCACCGGCACGGACGAAAGCCTGCTGCTGCGCGGCCTGTCCGCCTTCGACGACACGAAGAAGAACCTGGGCGTCTTCGGCGAGCTGAACTGGCGCCTGGCCGACCGCTGGACCCTGACCAGCGGCCTGCGCTACCAACAGGACGAGGTGGTGCGCACCGGCACTTCGGTGCTGGCACCCACCGCCCTCGACTACACGAAAACCTTCTCGGCACTGCTGCCCAAGCTGTCCCTGGCCTATGCCGCCACACCGCGCTGGACCGTGGGCGCGCTGGTCAGCCGGGGCTACAACCCGGGCGGCGTGTCGCTGAACCTCACCAGCCGGCAATGGGCGTATTTCAAGAAGGAGTCGATCTGGAACTACGAGCTGTTCAGCCGCGCCAGCCTGCTCGATGACCGGCTGATGCTCAACACCAACCTGTTCTACATGGACATGCGGGATGCGCAGTACAACATCCCCGTGGTCATCTCCCCGGGCGTGGCCCAGTCCTACACCATCAACGCGGAGAAGGCCCATGCCTACGGCTTCGAGCTGGGCGCCGACTACCGCGCACTGGACAACCTGCGGATCAAGGCCGGCGTGGGCGTGCTGCGCACCCGCATCGAGGAGATGGGCAGCAACCCCGGCTACGAGCACAACCGCTTCGCCCGCTCGCCCGGCTACAACCTGAGCCTGGGCGTGAGCTGGGACGCCAGCCCCCGGTTCAATGTCTCCGGCCAGGTGCGCCACCTGGACGGCTACTACTCCGATACCGCCAACACCCGCGCCTATGCGGTCGGCTCCAACACCATCGCCGACCTGCGCATGACCTATGCCTACAGCGCGCGCGTGCAGCTGTACGGCTACATCAAGAACGTGTTCGACAGGCGCGCACCGACGTACCTGCAGCAAAACCGCGGCATCGGCGGCATCGAGGCCAGCATGACCGCGCCGCGCATGATCGGCGTGGGCGTGCGCGGAACGTTCTGAGATGGGAATGACAGCAGACATGACACCCCGCAAACCCCTGCACATCGGCCTTTCGCTGGCCCCCACCTGGCTGAGCGGCGACGCCTGGCGGCGGCCCGGCAGCCATATCGAAGGGCTGTACTCCAGCGACTTCGCCCTGGACCTGGCCCGGCGCGCCGAGGCCGCGCACCTGGACTTCGTCTTCCGCCCGGACGTGAGCTTTCTGCCCATGGAGGCGCTGGAGACGGGCGCGGGCTTCGCCAGCCTGGACCCCACGGTGCTGATGGCAGCGCTGGCACGCGAGACCTCGCGCATCGGCCTGGTGTCCACGGTATCGACCACGTTTTTCCCGCCCTATGCGGTGGCGCGCCAGCTGCAGTCGCTGCACTGGATCAGCAACGGCCGCGCCGGGTGGAACATCGTCACGGCCCTGCAGGGCCACGAGAACTTCGGGCTGCAGGCCATGCCCGATGCCGATGAACGCTATGCGCGGGCCGCAGAGTTCACCGACGTGGTGCGCCGGCTGTGGGCCAGCTTCCCCAACGAGGCCTTGAAGATCGACCGGGACAGCGGCCGCTACGCCGACGCCTCGCTGGTCCACCCCATAGACCACGAGGGACCGCACCTGAAGGTGCGCGGCCCGCTGAACCTGCCGGAGTTCGGCGGCCCGCGCATTCCGCTGGTGCAGGCGGGCGCGTCCAGCACAGGGCGCGACTTTGCCGCATCGGTGGCAGACATTGTTTTCGCCCCCACGCCGGACCTGGACGCGGCGCTGGAGCTGCGCCGGGACCTGTCTCGGCGCGCCCAGCGCCATGGGCGCCAGGCGCAGGATGTGCGCCTGCTGCCCGGCCTGAGCCTGTACCTGGCCGACACCCGCGAGCAGGCCCTGGAGATGTTCCAGCAGACGCACGGCCGGGTGGACAGGGGCCGCAAGCTGGCATCGATCAAGGCCATGGTCGGCCTGGACCTGACGGACTGGCCCGCAGACCGGCCGATCACCGCAGCCGACCTTCCGCCGCCCGTGGCAACCCCGTCCAGCCGCACGCATGCGGGCCTGCTCAGGCGCCTGATGGAGCGCGAGTCATTGCGCATCGACGAGCTGCTGCAGCGGCCGGAAATCCTCTCCGCCGCGCACTGGCAGGTGGTCGGCACGGTGGACGATGCCGTGGCGCAGATCACCGAGTGGAGCGCCGCTGGCGCCATCGACGGCTTTCTGGCCGCGCCTGGCGGCTCCGTCGAGTCCCTGCATTGCGTGCTGGAGCAGTTGGTGCCGCGCCTGGTGGAGGCCGGCCTGTTCCGTTCTCGCTACATGGGCACCACGTTCATGGAGCACCTCGACGAGTCGAGGTAGGGGCTGCGCCCTGCCCTCGCCGGGCCTTCACTGCGCCCGCGTGTCGGACCCGCCATCGGGCTCGAACGCAAAGCCCACGCCATAGACGGAGCGAATCCACTCATGGCGGTCGTCCGCCGCCTTGAGCTTTTTGCGCAGGTTCTTGATGTGGCTGTCGATGGCGCGCTCGTTCACGTCCAGCGTGTCGGCGCAGGCCAGCTCCAGCAGTTGCGCGCGGGAGTACAGGCGGCCGGGCTGGCGCATCAGGGCCTGCAGCAAGGTCAGCTCCCGCTTGGTCAGTGGCAGCACGCTGCCGTTGAGCATGGCGCGGCCCTGCTCGGGCAGCAGCGTCAGGCGTTGCTGCGCGGGGTCGGGGCCGGCACTGCGGCGCAGCACGGCCTTGACGCGGGCCACGACTTCGCGCGGGGCGAAGGGCTTGCAGATGTAGTCGTCCGCACCGAGCTCCAGGCCCAGCAGGCGGTCCATTTCCTCGACACGCGCGGTGAGCAGGATGACGGGGCAGGCGCTGTGGGGGCGGAACTGGCGCAGGATGTCCAGGCCGTCCAGCCCCGGCAGCATGATGTCCAGCAAAGTGAGGTCGGGCGGGGAGCGCAGCATGCGGTCCAGCGCCTCGCGCCCGTGGCGGATGTGCTCGACTTCGTAGCCTGCATGGCGCAGGTAGTCGATGACGATGGCGGCCATGTCGGTCTCGTCTTCGACCAGGAGGATGCGGGCAGGCTTCATGGCGCGGGATTTTCCAGCAAGGGCAGCCACAGCGTGATGCGCAGGCCGCCCAGCGGCGAGGCGGCGGCCTCGATGCTGCCGCCATGGGCCTGCACGATGGTGCGGCAGATGGCCAGCCCCAGGCCGGAGCCGCCCAGGCCGTCGCCGTCGCGCACGCGGGAGGCGTCCACGCGATAGAGGCGGTCGAACAGGCGCGGCAGGTGCTGGCTGGCCACGCCGGGAGCCGTGTCGTCCCAGCGCAGCTGCAGCATGCTGCGGTCCTGCATCTGGACGATTTCGGCGGACACCTGCAGCCGCCCGCCCGCAGCCGTATAGCGCAGGCTGTTTTCCAGCAGGTTGGCAAACACCTGGTGCAACCGGTGCGGATCGCCCTGCACCAGCGGCGGCGGAATGCGCGCGGCCAGCTGGTCCACGGTGGAGCGGTCCAGGCCGATGCCGACCTGCTCGAAGCCGGGCCGCGCGCCGTCCAGCGCCTCGCCCAGCAGGGTCAGCACATGCACGGGCACATGGCCCGAGCCGTGCAGGGCCTGCGGGTCGTCCAGGCTCACGCGCAGGTCGCTGACCAGCCGTATCAGCCGCATGATCTGCCGGTGCAGGCGCAGCGCCATGCGGTCGTCCATGGGCAGCACGCCGTCCTGCACGGCCTCGACCTCGGCGCGCATGGTGGACAGCGGTGTGCGCAGCTCATGCGCCACGTCGGCCAGCCAGCGCTGGCGCGAGGCCTCCATGGTGGCCAGTTGCACGGCCATGTCGTTGAATGTTTCCGCAAGGCGGGCCAGTTCCGCATCGCCCTTGATGGCCACGCGCGTATCCAGCCGCCCGGCCGCAATGCCGCGCAGGCCGTCGACAAAGGCGGTCAGCGGCTCCAGCCAGCGCCGCGTGAGCCAGGCCGACAGCAGCAGCGCCAGCAGCAGGCCGGCCAGCCCGGTCCAGGCCACAAAACCCATCTGCTGCGCGAGGAAGGCGCGGTCCAGGTCGCGCTGCATGCCCTGCCCGGTCTGCACGGGGGACAGCACGATCTCGCCAATGGCCTGCCCATTGGCGGCGCGCAGAACGCGATGCGCCGCACCGGGCTGCGGCGCCATGCCGGAGATGAGCTGGCCCTGGGCATCCAGCAGGCCCACGCGCGCCCACGGGCCTCCGAAAGGGCGGTCTGGCGGCGGGCCTGGGCGGTCTGTACGGTCGGAGCGATCTGAGCGATCTGAGCGATCGGCAGGCTCTCCGCCTTCCAGCCCAGGCGGCGGCGGAAACTCCGGGCCCGGCCCCGGACCGTGGCCTCCCTCAAAACCAGGCCTCGGCTCCGGCATGGGCATGGGCATGGGCATGGGTGGCCGTGGCCCGGGCTCGCCCGCAGGAAAGCCCCGGCCCATGCCTGCGCCCGGGCGCACCATGTCGCGCCAGAAACCGGGGTTGGCGCGCGCCGCATCCCAGCCGCCGTTTTGCTCGTGGTGCTGGACCAGCCGCTCGGCCAGCCCGTCCATGCCGGTCAGCTCCACCTCGGCCATGTAGGGCCCCAGGCCCCGCTGCAGGCCCAGGCGCGAGAAGCCGAGAAACACCAGCAGCAGGGCCACCAGCAGCACGGCAAGGGCGAAGAAGGCCTTGTGCTGCAGCTTCAGGCGCGGGAGGCGGAGGCTCATTCAGTTGCTGCGTCAGACGGCAATGCCGATGGATATCGTGGCGGTATGGCCATTGGTGGTGTCTCCGGTGAAGGTGGGCGTCTGCCAGGCGATCTGCTCGCTGGTGTTGTCGCCGAAGACATTGTCCGATGTCACGCTGACCCGCGACAGGTTGGAGACGCTGGCGCTGTAGCCGCTGACACCGGCATAGACGGCGCTGGCCACGTCCTTGGGCATGGCCATCTGCGAGGTCAGCAGCTTGTTGGTGTAGCTGCCGGCCGTGTTGAGGCTGCGGAACACCTCGAAGTGCATGTGCGGCCAGCGCCCGTCATAGCAGCCCGGGAAGATGGTCACAAAGGTGCATTCGCCATTGCTGTCCGTCGCCTGCACGCCGCGCAGGAAGTTCTGGTTGAGCAGGTCGGTGGAGTACAGCGAATACTCGCCCTCGCGGGTGCAATGCCACAGGTAGATGGCATAGCCTTCCAGCGGGCTGCAGTTGGTGCCGACGTTGACCAGGGTGATCTTGAGCGTCAGCGGCAGGCCCGCAGCCGTGCCGCTCATGCCGCCAAAGCTGCTGCGCAGGTCGCTGCGCACCACGCCGCTTTGCGACAGCACGTTGACCAGGCTGCCGCGCGAGCCGTTGGAGCCGTCGGCGGGGTAAGGGCCCTCGGTTTCCGTGGGATCGACCATGCAGGTGCCGGTCGTGGTTCCAGTACCCGTGCCCGTACCTGTGCCCGTACCCGTGTCGGTGCCTGTCCCGGATCCGGTGCCCGTGCCGGTTCCTGTCGAATCACTGGAATCACCACCGCCGCCACAGGCGGACAGAAGCGCCACGGCGCCGCCAGAGGCCATCAACGCGG
>NZ_JTKZ01000485.1:0-582 GCF_000799035.1 Delftia sp. ZNC0008 | reverse complement strand
CCGCATAGCCCGACTCCGCCAGCGTGGGCACATCGGGCAGCAGCGCCGAGCGCCGGGCGCTGGTGATGGCGATCGCGCGCAGCTTGCCGGCCTGCACGTGGGGCAGGGCCGAGGGCGCGTTGTCGAACATGGAATCCACCTGCCCGCCCAGCAGGTCGGTGATGGCCGGTGCGCTGCCGCGGTAGGGCACGTGCAGCATGCGCAGGCCCGACAGCTGCCGGAACATCTCGCCCGACAGGTGGATCGACGAGCCGCTGCCCGACGAGGCGAAGCTGATGCCCTGCGCACTCTGCCGGGCGTGGCGCACATAGTCGGCCACGTTCTGTATGGGCAGGCGCGGGTTGACCACGAGGATGTTGGGAATCTTGGCGATCAGGCCGATGGGCTCGAAGTCCTTGACCGGGTCATAGCCGAGCCGGGGGTAGAGCGAGGCATTGATGGTGTTGGCAATGGTGTAGACATACAGCGTGTAGCCGTCCGCAGGCGCCCGCGCCACGGCCTCGGCGCCCACATTGCTGTTGGCGCCCGTGCGGTTGTCCACCACCACGCTCTGGCCCAGCTGCTCGCCCATCCGGGCGGCCA
>NZ_JTKZ01000649.1:0-1131 GCF_000799035.1 Delftia sp. ZNC0008 | reverse complement strand
CCGCGTCGCCCTCCAGCATGTGGGCCGACAGCGGCTCGCCCACGGTGATCCAGTTGAGCAGCGGCAGCAGCAGGCACAGCATGGCCAGCAGGCCCATCTGCTGGCGCCAGGCCGTGGCTGGCGCGCAGGCCAGTGCATGCACCAGCGCCAGGCCCCACAGCCCGAAGAACACGGCCAGCTCCCAGTCATCACGGTGCGCCAGGCCCACGGGCACCAGGCGGTTGGCCCACAGGTAGGCGATGCAGCCCAGGCCCAGGCCTGCAATGGCCGCCACGTTCAGTCCCTCGATCAGCCGGTACACGCGTGCCGTGGCGCTGCCGAACTCGCCCTGGTGGCGGCTGCGGCGCTTGACCATGAAGAGAATGGCGCCCGTGGCCATCATGGCGGCGCCCGCCAGGCCGCACAGGAAGTACAGCCACTTCATGGCCAACCCGCCGAACTTGGCCATGTGCAGCCCGCCCATGACCGCCTGGGCCAGCGAGGGGGTGCCGCCGTCGGCACCGCCGGGCAGGCGTACCTGCAGCACCTCGCCCGTGGCGGCCGAGAACATGGCCATGCCCGAATTGGGGCTCAGGCGCTGATGTGCACGGTCATCGCTGTTCCAGCCGTAGACGCCGATGCGTGCCGAGGCATCGCCGGGATGGTCGATGACCACCGCGCGCACCGCCTGGCCCATCAGCTCCTGGCCACGCCGTGCAAACGGCTCCAGATCGGGCACCGCCAGGGGCTTGCCGGACAGCGCGGGCGGCCCGGCCTCGTTCATGTCGGCGATGAAGGCCGTGCGGGCGGCCTGGTCCGTGCCATAGACCGTCCAGACGCCAACGGGCATGAAGCTCAGGCTGGAGATGGCGATGCCGGTATAGGCAATCATGAACTGGAAGGGCAGCGTCAGCACCGCCACGGCGTTGTGCGCGTCCAGCCAGCTGCGCTGGCCCTTGTGTGCGCGAAAGGTGAAGAAGTCCTTGAAGATGCGCTTGTGCGTGATCACGCCGCTGACCAGGGCCACCAGCATGGCCATGGCGGCAATGCCGATCACCCACAGCCCCACCTGCCCTGCATGCAGTTCATAGTGGAAATCCACGAAATGGTTGCCGCCCATGGTGGCGCGCGCGGCACCGTGGCCATGGCCGT
>NZ_JTKZ01000778.1:0-385 GCF_000799035.1 Delftia sp. ZNC0008 | reverse complement strand
ACCGGGCCATGCGCACGACGGCCATGAAACCTACGAATGGCCGGGCGGCTACACGGAGTACGGCGACGGAGATGCCTACATCCGCGTGCGCCTGAAGCAAGGCCTCACGGGCCACAGCCGGGTGCGGGGCCGGTCCTGCCACCGGGCGCTGGCCACGGGCTACACCTTCAGCCTCTACAATTACCCGCGCGGGGACCAGAACCGGCAGTACCTGATCACGGGCCTGAGCTACCACCTCAAGGAGAACCCCCGCGTCAGCGCTGTGGCCCCAGGCGCCAAGGGCAGCGCCGCCGAAGACGGCTCCTTCCAGCGCTACGAACTGCAGGCCCAGCCCACCAGCCTGGCCTTCACGCCGCCGCGCACCACGCCCAAGCCGCGCACCACG
>NZ_JTKZ01000084.1:0-471 GCF_000799035.1 Delftia sp. ZNC0008 | reverse complement strand
CCGCGTCCAGGATGACGCGGATCAGCGCCATGGCCAGGGCCAGGTCGCTGGCCGGCTTGACGGCCAGCCAGCGGTTGCCGCTGCCCGCAGCCAGGCTGGACGAGGTCGGCAGCACGGGCGAGACCACCACGTAGCGGAACCGGTTGTCCTCACGCGAGCGGGCCTCGGCCAGTTCGCGGCCCTGGCGCTGAAAGGGGTTACCGGACTGCGCGGGCGCCGCGCCGATGAACAGGCCGAAGCTGGCATGGCTCCAGTCCGGCTTGCCGTGCGGCATGCCGGGCAGGTCGCCCAGGGCCGCTGCCGCACCCACTCGGAAACTCTGGCCGCAGTAGGCGCCGTGGTTGCTGACGTTCACGGTGCCGAAGGACGGCCCCGCAAAGCGGCGCAGCAGCTGGGCGCGGCCTTCGTTGGAGGCGTCGGTCACCAGCAACTGGTTGGAGCGCGGGCCTAACTCGGGGTTGTCGACGTCCA
>NZ_JTKZ01000185.1:0-1801 GCF_000799035.1 Delftia sp. ZNC0008 | reverse complement strand
GCATTCTGCTGGACCGGCAAAAGGAGCGCAGCCAGGCGTCGGCCGGCCGCCTGCGCCGCCAGCATGCAGACACGCGCGAGGCGCTGGACCAGCGCGTGCGCGAGGCGGCACGCCAGATCGACCTGCAGGCCGGCATCCGCATGCAGGCGCCGCCACCGGCCGGTGCTCCCTGCGACGTGGTGGCGCTGCTGGACGATGTGCTGCTGCCGTTTTCCCCGGGGCCGCGCCTGAACCTGTCTCTGTACGGCGGCCAGCGCCTGGCCGTGACCGGTCCCAACGGCTGCGGCAAGACGCGCCTGCTCGATGTGCTGTCAGGCCGCCTTGCGCCCCAGGCGGGCGAGGTGCGCCGCATGCAGGCCTGTGCCTACCTGGACCAGCGCCTGTCCCTGTTGCAGCCCGGGCGCACGGTGATGGAGCAGTTGCAGGACGCCTGCCCCGGCACCCCCGTGGATGTGCTGCGCACGCGCCTGGCCTGGCTCGGGCTGGCAGCCCGGCAGGTGGAGCAGCCTGCGGGCCGGCTCAGCGGTGGCGAGCAGCTCAAGGCCGCCCTGGCCTGCGCGCTGCATGCCGAGCCGCCCGCGCCCCTGCTCCTGCTGGACGAGCCCTGCAACCACCTGGACCTGCCTTCCCTGCAGGCGCTGGAGGCCATGCTGCGCGGCTACGCCGGCACGCTGGTCGTGGTCTCGCATGACGAGGATTTTCTGCAGGCCATCGGGCTGACCGACCGCCTGGTGTGGTCGCCGCAGGGCTGGCGAATGGAGTCCGCCTAGCTTTCCTGCGCTATCAGCGCCTGCAGCGCGCGCACGTCGGTCACCAGCAGCGCCTGGCGCCCCTCCTTGCGCAGCAGGCCGCGCCGGGTGAGGGCGCCCAGCTCGCGCGTGACCTGCTCGCGGTTGGTGCTGATCTTGCTGGCCAGCACCGAGTGCGAAGGCACGGGGCTGATGAGGGCCGTGTGCTCGGGCGATACGCCCGCCTCCCGCGCCAGGCGCAGCAGCTCCATGTGCAGGCGCGTGGGCACGCCCAGGGTGCTCAACTCCATCACGCGGTCGGTCAGCCGGCGCACCAGGCCGGCCAGGCCTTCCATCATGCGCAGGGCAACGGCGGGCTCGCGCGCCAGCAGGGCCAGGAAGTCCTGGCGCGAGAGGCTGGCCAGCAGCGAGGATTCCAGGGTGACCACATCGGTGGAGCGGGCCTGGCCGTCAATGGCCGCCAGGTCGCCGAAGTGCTCGCCGGGCCCGTAGTCACGGAAGCTGACCTCGCGCCCGCCCGGCGAATAGGTGGTGATGCGCACGCGCCCGCTGACCAAGAAGAACACGTCGCTGCCCGTGGAGCAGCGGCTGAACACGGGCTGGCGGGCCTGCAGCGGGCGCCATTCGCAGTCGGCGGCGATGCGGTCCAGGCTGGCGCTGCCCAGGCCCTCGAACAGGGCGATGCCGCGCAGGGCGAAACTGGAGGGCTGCGTGGGGTGGGCCATGGAACCAATAGCGGGCGGAATGTACAAAGATTCTGGATCGGGCTGCGCTGTCCCAAGTTCCTTCAAGCCGCCATTGTTCCTGTCTTGTCCTGCCGTCGGGCGCATCATCCGTTTCCATGGCACGTGTCCTTCCTCCGTCCCTGCCGTCCCTGCCGTCCCTGCGCAGTCTCCACTGGTCCACCGGCCTGGTGCTGTGGACCTATGCGGCGCTGCACCTGTCCAACCATGCCCTGGGCCTGGTCTCGCTGGCCACGGCCGAGGCCGTGCGCGAGCTGGTCCACGGCCTGTGGCGATCCCTGCCCGGCAGCCTGCTGCTCTACGACGCGG
>NZ_JTKZ01000398.1:0-2041 GCF_000799035.1 Delftia sp. ZNC0008 | reverse complement strand
CCGCGTATGGACCCTGCCACTGCGGCAGGGCACACCGCCCCGCCAACGAGGGCGGAGCACCGAAGGACAAGGAGACAAGCCATGGAATCGAGCCGACGCGGCTGCCTGCGGGCGGCGCTGGCATGCGCTGCCAGCGCCTCACTGGGTGCCGCCCTGGGAACGGCATCGCCGATCGCCTTTGCACAGCCGGCAGGCGGTGCCTACCCGTCCAAGCCGCTGCGCATGGTGATTCCCTACCCGGCAGGCGGCGGCACCGACATCATCGGGCGCATCATTGCCCAGCAACTGAGCCAGGCCTGGGGCCAGCCCGTGGTGGTGGAGAACCGGCCGGGCTCCAGCGGCATCATCGGCGGCGACGTGGTGGCCAAGTCGCCGCCAGACGGCTACACGCTGCTGCTGGGGATCACGGCCATGATCCAGTCGCCTGCGCTGTACGCCAGGATGCCCTATGACGTGCTCAAGGACTTTGCCCCCGTATCGCAGGTGGCCCTGTCCTCGGACCTGTTCGTGGTGCCGCGCGACGTGTCGGCCACGACGTTGCAGGAGTTCATCGCCCTGGTCAAGGCCCATCCGGGCAAGTACAGCAACGGCAACTACGGCAACGGCACCTCCTCGCACATGCATGGTGAGCTGCTGCGCGCCAGGGCCGGGCTGGACCTGGCGCTGATTCCCTACAAGGGCGCGGCGCCGCTGGTCAACGACGTGCTGGGCGGGCAGCTGTCGTCGGGCTTCATCGATGTGTCCTCGGCCAATGCGCACCTGAAGTCGGACAAGATCCGCATCCTGGCCATCACCGGCATGCAGCGCCACCCGGCGCTGCCCGAGGTGCCCACGTTTGCCGAGCTGGGCCTGGCCGGCTTCGAGGCCAATGGCTGGTTCGCCACCTTCGTGGCGGCGGGAACGCCGCGGCCCATCGTGGACCGGCTCTCGGCGGAGGTGCGGCGCATCGTGGCCACGCCCGAACTCAGCGGCCGCCTGGCCTCCATGGGCCTGCGCCCGGTGGGCGGCACGCCCGAGGAATTGGCCTCCGTCATGGCGCGCGACATGCCGCGCTGGGCGCGCATCGTGAAGGAGGCGGGAATCAGGCTGGAGTAGCCGATGCAGTCTGCGCCCGGTCCTGGCCCGACTGAACGGGCTGTGGCCAGGCGGGCTGGGGTGGGCGCAACTGCTCCAGCACCCGGCTGAGCCGGAGCACGCCCAGGTCGTCGAACCGGCGGCCTGCGATCTGCACGCCTATGGGCAGCTGCCCGTCATGCCCGCAGGGCACGGATGCGGCGGGCTGTTCGGACATGTTGTAGGGCACGGTAAAGGCAATGTGCTCCAGCGGCCGCAGCGGGTCGTTGGTGGGGCTGGGCAGGTGGGCCGGGAAAGCCGTGATCGGCGCCACGGGCGACAGCACGTAGTCGTAGGCCGCCGTGGCACGCACCGTGGCCGTGCGCAGAAGGTGCGACTGCTGGCTGGCCACGAACAGCTGCGTGGCTGTCAGTGGCGCGGCACTGTCGGCCCATTCGCGGATGAAGGGCAGGATCACGCGGCGCTGCGCGTCCGTCAGCGACTGCATCTCCACATGCGATCGCATGCGCCAGAAATGGTCGAGGCCGTCGAGCATGTCGCGGGTGAGCCAGGGCTCGATGCGCTCGATGTGCGCGCCGGCCGATTCCAGCCAAGCCGCAGCCTGCTCCACCACGGCGCGCACGCGGGGCTGCAGGGGCAGGCCGCAGCCGGCATCCAGCAGCAGGCCTATGCGCAGGCCGCGCGCCTGGGCAGGGTCCATGTCGAAGCTGTGCCATGCAATCTCCTGGTGCGGCAGGCCCATGCTGTCGCGTGCATCGGGCAGGGACAGCACCTGCATCATCAGCGCGGCGTCGGCCACGCTGCGGGTCATGGGACCTGCGCAGCGGCCGGTGTAGGGCGGGTCGATGGGCACGCGGCCCAGGCTGGGCTTGAGGCCGAAGATGCCGCACCAGCCCGCCGGCAGGCGGATGGAGCCGCCGATGTCCGTGCCCACGTGCAGCGGCCCGTAGCCGGCCGCCGCAGCGGC
>NZ_JTKZ01000787.1:0-905 GCF_000799035.1 Delftia sp. ZNC0008 | reverse complement strand
GACTTGCCTGCGCCATTGGGTCCCACCAGGGCCACGGCGCCGCAGGCGGGCAGCTGCAGCGAGACGGCGTCGAGCACGCTGCGGCCACGGTGGCGCAGCGTGAGGGACCGGGCCTGTAGGCGTGGCACGGCGTCGTCCATGGCTTGATCGTTCATGCGGACCTCAGCCTGCGCGCCAGCAGCACGATGAAGAAGGGCCCGCCGGCCACGGCCGTGACCAGGCCCAGCGGGATTTCGGCCGGCGGCAGCACGCTGCGCGCAATCGCATCGGCCAGCGTGACGATGATGGCGCCCGTGAGCGCCGACGCCGGCAGGGCCGCGCGGTGCAGCGGTCCCGCCATCCAGCGCGCAATGTGCGGCGCAGCCAGGCCCACGAAGGCCACCAGCCCGCCATAGGCCACGGCCACGGCCACCACCAGCGAGCCGGCCAGCACGGCCAGCGGCGTGAAGCGCGCCACATCCAGGCCGAAGCCCTGGGCAGCATCGGCACCCAGGCCCAGCAGGTCCAGCCCGCGCGCCAGCGCCATGGCCCCGGCCAGGCAGGCCAGGGAGGCGCCGGCCAGCAGGCCCAGGCCGCTCCAGGACGGCGTCTGTATGCCGCCCAGCACCCAGCTGAGCACCACCTGCAGGCTCACCGTCTCATCGGACAGCGCCAGCATCAGGAACGAGCGCAGCGCGCCCAGCACGGCCGCCAGCGCCACGCCGGCCAGCAGCATGCCGGCCGCATCGGTGGCACCGGCCACGCGCGAGACGGCCAGCACCAGCACGGTCGAACCCCAGGCGCCCGCAAAGGCCAGCACGGGCAGCGTCCAGGCCTGGGACAGGCCGAACAATAGATGCATGGGAACCAGCAGGGCGACCGTCGCCCCCAGCGCCGCGCCGCCCGAGGCGCCCAGCAGATAGGGC
>NZ_JTKZ01000857.1:0-846 GCF_000799035.1 Delftia sp. ZNC0008 | reverse complement strand
CCGCGTAGATAGTCCAGTGCCGCGTCGCGGCGCGCATCGGCGTCATCGAGCGGCTGCGCCGCAGCCAGGGGCTGGGCCGCCTCGGGCCCGAGGATGAGGCGCCAGCGCCGCAGGGTGGCGGCATTGATTGCCTGTTCCTGCATTGGCGGCTCGTGCATTGGCAGTTCGTGCATTGGCGGATCTTTCCGGCTCATGACAGTCCCCAGGGATGCAGCAGCCGGCCCACCTGGGCCGCCAAGGCGCGGCTGTGCGCCAGGGCCTCGTCCGATGGCAGGTGCACGCAGGCCAGCGTGGTTGCGCCGGGTGGCGTGGCCGCGCCCGACAAACCGGCCAGCCGCCCGGCCAGTTGCCGCAGTTCGGCACGGGTCAGCTGGGCAAAGGCCAGCCGCAAGGCCGGCAGGCCGGCCAGGAAGGCGTCTTGCGGCCAGTGCGCAATGCCGTCGCTGAGCAGGCGCAGCAGCGGCGGATGACTGAGCAGCCAGCCCTTGGCCACGCGCACAAAGCCCTGCAGGTACTCGCCCATGGCGGCAGCATCGACCTGCGCCAGGCCCAGCATGGCGCGCAGGGCGGCATCGGTCTGCGCAATCTGCCAGCGGCCGGCCATGCTCAGGATGCCGGCGGTGGCGCCGCGCACGCGCGCGGGCGTGCTGTCGGCGCCTGCCTCATGCAAGGCGGCACAGGCATCGTGGAACAGGCCGGCGTCGGCCCAGGGCACGGCGCGGCAGACCATGCCGTGCAGATCGGCCAGGGCATCCAGGGCCTGTGCCTGCTGGGATGCATCGCCCTCGCCCAGCCAGGGCAGGCGCAGGCAGGCCTGGGCAAAGCAGCGCCGCAGCAGCGACGCGG
>NZ_JTKZ01000362.1:0-1356 GCF_000799035.1 Delftia sp. ZNC0008 | reverse complement strand
CTGTGGTCTGCATGCATTTGCGCGATGCGGTTGCCGCAGGGGTCGTAGCGCCAGACGCGGTCTTCGGTGAAGCCGATGCGGTTGTCTTCCCAGCGCTGCACGGGGCCTCGCCGCTGGCCTGCGAGGTGGCCTAGGCCCATGAGGTTGAAGTCGGTGCTTTGGCAGCGAGGATGGCGTGCGTATTCAAGCGTTTTTTGTAGGAGCGAGCTGAGGCAATCCTCTGACGGCAAGGGCATATCTCCTGAATCCACTTTACAAATCACTTGCAATCAAAATATTGTATTTCAGGTTTTAAATCAACCCCAAAAGCGTCCACCTCGACTAAACCAATTACAGACAACATCATCTATTTTTATAGCAGTTTTTGGGAATTACAAAGAATCCATTACTCTTGCGCTTGTAATCGGAATTTATAGTTATGAAATTATAGAACCAGAATATATATATATCCTCGTTTTCATTTTCCTTACTCATCTCACCAAGATAAGGGCTTATATTCACATTTCTTTCTACTAAATCTCCTTTTTTCAATCTTATCTCCTTTCCAGATCCATAATCAAAAAAGTCTTGCTTGATATTTTTTGGCTTATCCTTCCGAGCATAAGCATAATACCTAACCCCATAGTCACTTGGAGACCAGGGGGCAGCAAAATCATAAATAACCTTATCCGAATCCGTATTATTTCTTATGGCATGCCTTATATTGATAGATCCATTTTCGCCGCAATCAATGAAATTAACCTCAAGATCCACTTGAGATCTCGCTTGCAATGCGACGAAAATTAACAAGAAGAAAATTAGATAATTTTTCATGGATAATTTCCAGTGTCAACTTTGTTCTTGATTTGCCAGTCAATTATTCTCATCTTTGAGTTATATCTACTTTTGCAACTTGGAATAGTTTCATTTTCCGATTCTTGGCTCAAACATTGAATTTCTTTCTGCATTGCTCGTCTTTCCGAGTCAAGCCTTTTGACGTCATCGGAATTGGTGACAATTACCGATCCGGAATTATTGGCACATATGTTCTTGTTGAAATTCAGCGCATCATTTAAATGAGATTTTTCATGCTCTTCTGTGCATTTTTTTATCCCAGGACATTCTTCAAATTCAAGTTTCTGCACGAATATCTCTGGTGATTTTCCATCGCAGAATATTGTACTAATCCCCGATCCCAAGCTCTGAGGAGATCTCCCAATCGGATCGACTTGCCACTCAAGCCCAAGGGGATCTTGATATTTATTGGGTTTATTATCTGCATATACAGTCTTTATGATCCCCCCTCTAAGACCAATCGGATCCTGATTCACATAACTCCCCACCATCGGATCGTAATACCGATGCCGGTTGTAATAC
>NZ_JTKZ01000233.1:238-698 GCF_000799035.1 Delftia sp. ZNC0008 | reverse complement strand
GCGCAAGGAGGCCCTCGCGGGCATCGTGGGCAAGGAGCTGGCCGAGTTCCTGGAGCAAGGTGTCTCGGGCCTGCCAGGCGCGCCCATCGATGTTTCCGGGCGCTTGGGCATGGGCAACCTGCTGCCCGGCACCGGCCTGCTGTTGACCAAGCAGAGCCGCGAGCGGGATCTGCTGGAGGTGGCCGGCCCCGCCGGTGATCTGGTGATGCGCGGGTTCACTGCTGGGCGCAAGGTGCTGACGGGCGACGTTGCTGGCGCGGCGTTGGAGGTATCGCCCACGGCCGTGCGCAATGCGTTCAAGGGCGCGGACATGGCCGCCAGCGGCATGTACAAGGACACCAAGGGTTACAAGGTGATCGACACCACGCTGTCCGAGGCGATTGCCAAGGCCGCCGGCTTCCAGCCCAAGAGCGTGGCCGAGGTGCAGGAAGCCAACAGCTTCATGCAGCGGTCCAAGAGT
>NZ_JTKZ01000233.1:0-228 GCF_000799035.1 Delftia sp. ZNC0008 | reverse complement strand
AGCCAGACCAGCAGCGAGATCAAGGCGCAGTGGGCGGATGCGCTGTTCCGCAAGGACGAGGGCGCCTTGGCGCGCGTGCGCGAACGGCTGGCCGATTGGAACAAGAACAATCCGGAGCAGCCCATCGTCGTGAAGATGCCGGACATCTGGAAGAAGGTCCGCGAGATGGGTAAGGACCGGACAGACCGCATTGCGGACAACTCGCCCAAGGCGCTGCGTCAGCAGATG
>NZ_JTKZ01000873.1:0-646 GCF_000799035.1 Delftia sp. ZNC0008 | reverse complement strand
CCGCGTGCATGGCGGCGCGCTGTTCGAGGGCGGCAGCGCCACCAGCAGCGTGTTCCTGGGCGTGGTCTGGTCCTTCCTCGACGTGGGCCGCGTGCGGGCGCGCATCGCGGCCAGCGAGGCCGGCGCCCAGGCCGCGCTGGCCCAGTACCAGCAGACCGTGCTGCTGGCGCTGGAGGACGCCGAGAACGCCCTGGTGCGCCTGCAGCGCACGCGCACCGAGGATGCCCACCTGGCCCAGGCCGCCGAGCAGCGCCAGCGCGCAGAACAGCTGGCGCTGCGCCGCTACCACCTGGGCAGCGTGGGCCTGTACGAAGTGCTGGATGCGCAGCGCGACCTCTACGCGGCCCAGGACGCCGCCGCCGACAGCCGTGCGCGCGGCCTGCGCGCTGCCGTGGCGCTGTACCAGGCCTTGGCCGGTGGCTGGGACGGGAAGCTGCCGCCAGCCTGAGCACAAGGCGTGCGTTGCAAAAAGGGACGGCCAGGCGCCGTCCCTTTTTTTCTTGTCCGGCGTACCCGGTGAAAACCACGAGGACCAGGGGCTTGCCTCATTTTTTTCTTATCGGATAATTTTCTCATTGGAAAAAATGGAGCGATGGATGATGGAAAGCCAGGTTCTGGATTTCGCCGTGATCGGTGCCGGACGCGG
>NZ_JTKZ01000738.1:0-1985 GCF_000799035.1 Delftia sp. ZNC0008 | reverse complement strand
GACCTGCCGCAGGAGCCGCTGCAGCGCCATGGCCTGCGCAACCTGCACCTGCCGGTGCGGGACCACGAATCACCGTCGGTGGCCCAGATCCAGATGCTGCTGGCGCGCATGTCGGCCATGCTGCGCGCGGGCGAGGTGCTGGCCGTGCACTGCCTGGCCGGCCTGGGCCGCACGGGCACGGTGCTGGCCGCATGGCTGGTGCGCGAGGGCCTCACCGCCGACGAGGCGCTGCGCCGCGTGCGCCTCATCGATGCCCAGTACGTGCAGTCCCAGGCCCAGGAGGACCTGCTGTATGCGTACGAAGTGGCACTGCTGCTGAAGATGGGCTGACCGATCACATCCATTCACAAAAAAGGAAAGCTGCAATGAGCCTGGATAACGTTTTGAGCGAGGTGGCCGGGTCCGTGCCCGAGTGCCTGGCCATCGGCTACGTGGATGCCGCCTCCGGCATGCTGCTGGCCATCCGCACGGTGGACTCGCATCCGCGCGAAGTCATCGACCTGGTGGCCGCCGCCACGGCCGACCTGTTCAACGGCCCCAATGTCTCGATGATCGAGAGCCTGTTCAAGAAGTCGCGCGGCCTCAAGGACGACGGCCACCACTATTTCCAGGAGCTCATCGTCAACAGCGACAACCTCATCCACGTCTTCCTGCGCGGCAAGCTCATGCCCGACTACGTGGCCGTCTTCGTCTGCCGGCGTACCGCCAACCTGGGCATGGCCTTGACCAAGGCCCGGATGGCCATGCCGAAGATTGAAGCGGCGGTGTAGCCGCCGCTCACCCCCTGAGTCGCCAACTGAGCCAGCCTTCCAGGGAGCTATTCTTCTGCCATGCGCTTACTGCTTGTCGAAGATGACGCCATGATCGGCGAGGCCGTGCAGACCCTGCTGCGCGGCGAGGGCCATGCGGTGGACTGGGTCCGTGACGGCCTGCAGGCCGATGCGGCCCTGTGCCCCGGCCCGGGTGGCGGCCATGGCTATGACATGGTGCTGCTGGACCTGGGCCTGCCGGGGCAGGACGGTTTGCAGGTGCTGCGCCGCCTGCGCGGGCGCCGCGACCGCACGCCGGTGCTGGTGGCCACGGCGCGCGATGCCGTGCGCGACCGCATAGCCGGGCTGGATGCGGGGGCCGACGACTACGTGGTCAAACCCTATGACCTGGACGAGCTGCTCGCGCGGCTGCGTGCGCTGGCGCGCCGGGCGTCGGGCGCAATGGATCCGCTGTACGAGCGCGAAGGCGTGCGGCTCAATCCCGCCACGCGCGAGGCCAGTGTCGAGGGGCGCGACGTGGTGCTCTCGGGCCGCGAATGGGCGGTGCTGGAGACGCTGCTGGCGCGCCCGGGCAGCACGCTGTCGCGCCAGCAGATCGAGGACAAGCTCTACGGCTGGGGCGACGAGGTCAGCAGCAACGCCATCGAGGTCTACATCCACGGCCTGCGCAAGAAGCTGGGCGCGGGGCTGATCCTCAATGTGCGCGGCGTGGGCTACATGGTGCCCAAGCCATGACGGCGCCTGCTTCCTCTGTCATCGCCCGGCTGCGCGGCCGCCTGCCCGGCGCACTGGGCACGCGGCTGCTCCTGTTCCTGGGGGCGGCCATCGTGCTCACGGCGCTGCTGCAGGGCCTGCTGGCCTACCGCAACGCGCTGCTGCAGACCGACACCCTGTTCGACTACCAGATGCAGCAGACCGCCTTCGCGCTGCGCGCCGGCCTGCCGGTGGATGCGCGCGGCAGGCCCCAGGGCACGCCGCCCGAGGATGAGAACCACGAATTCATCGTCCAGGTCTGGACCAACGAGGGCCTGCGCATTTTCGAGTCCGCGCTGGGTGCGGCATTGCCGCAGATGGCCGTGCTGGGCTTTGCCGATGTGCCCGCGCGCGGCACCGTCTACCGCGTGTTCTCGCTGCAGACGCGCTCGCAGGTGATCCAGGTGGCGCAGGACATGCGCGTGCGCCGCACGCTGGCGCGCGATGCCGCCTGGCAAAGCC
>NZ_JTKZ01000815.1:0-1379 GCF_000799035.1 Delftia sp. ZNC0008 | reverse complement strand
GGGCCAGGTCGATCAGCACGGGGTCGTTGTCGAAGAAATCCGGGTCGTCGGCCAGGCGCTGGGCCAGGTCGGCCACGAGCGCACGTACGTCGGTATCCCGCAGGGTAACGGCCACCACGGGCAGCTGCGCGCTCTTGAGGTCGAAGCTGGGGCGGGCAGTACTCGTCGTTTCAACGGCCATGGGACTGGGAGTGCGGTGGATGGGAGAGTTGCCTCTCGACGCGCAAAGTGTACTGTGTGTGCAGTACATGGGCGCCCACTCCCGCTGGGAGGCGGGCCCCGGGGAGTGTCCATTTGTGTTGTGTCACACACGGCCCATGCCCCCGTGGCGGGGGCCGGGCGGGCCCGGTCACTGAAACCGGGGCTTACGCTTCTCCACGAAGGCCATCACGGCCTCGCGGTGGTCGGCGGTCTTGTGGGCCAGGGCCTGGTAGCCGGCCGACAGCTCCAGCAGCGACTCCAGCGTGCTGTGCTCGCCCTCGCGCAAGAGGCGCTTGGTCATGCGCATCACGGCGCCGGGGTTGGCGGCGATCTTGTCGGCCAGCGCGCGTGCCGTGGGCAGCAGCTGGTCGGCCGGCACGACGCGGCTGACCAGGCCGCAGGCCAGGGCCTGCTGCGCGTCGATGGCCTCGCCCGTGAACGCCATCTCGGCCGCCTTGGCGCGGCCCACGGCGCGCGGCAGCAGCCAGGCGCCGCCGTCGCCCGGCACGATGCCCACGCGCACGAAGCTCTCGGCAAAGGTGGCCGTCTCGCTGGCGATGCGGATGTCGCACATGCAGGTCAGGTCCAGCCCCGCGCCGATGGCCGGGCCGTTGACGGCGCAGATCACGGGCACGTCCAGCTGGGTCAGGGCGCGCGGAATGCGCTGTATGCCCTGGCGGTACTCCTCGCGGATGGCGTCGGGCGTGAGCGCGTCGTCGAAGAAGCGCTGCATGTCCTTGACGTTGCCGCCCGAACTGAAGATGGGGCCGGCGCCCGTGAGGATGACGGCCTTGACCGAGGCATCGCGCCGGATCTCGTCGCAGACCTGCACGAATTCCTCCACGGCCGTGTTGCCCGTGAGCGCATTGCGCGTCTCGGGCTGGTTCATGGTGAGGGTCCAGATGGCGCCGTCGCGGGCGATGTTCAGAAAGGACATGGAGAAGACTCCTTGAGCAAGGGTTTATGAGGTGATGTCGGTGGTCGAACGGATCAGGTCCAGCGTGCTGCCCGCGTGGCCATGGACCAGCGCGGTGCCTGCCACACCGTGCCAGTACGACTCGGAGCCCGCCGTCTGGCGCCAGGCATGCAGGCGGCGCGTGAGCAGTTGCAGGTCGTATTCCTCGGTGAAGCCCATGGCGCCGTGGATGGCGTGGGCCGCCTCGGCCACGGCCACGCGG
>NZ_JTKZ01000367.1:0-3809 GCF_000799035.1 Delftia sp. ZNC0008 | reverse complement strand
CCGCGTAGCTGGCCGCCACCGGCCAGGCGCTGATGCAGTCGCAGCGTCTGGCCAAGTCGGTCTCGCAGGCGCTGACGGGCGCGGCATCCTCCTTTGTGGACGTGCAGGACAGCTCCGGCGTGCTGGCGCGCAACGTGCGCGCCATTGCCTCGGGCGACGACTCCATGGGCGTGCGCCCGCTGGGCGGCGCCTATGCCGACGAACTGGCCCAGATCACGCCGCTGATGGAGCGCGCCGAGCAAAGCGCCAAGGTGGTGATGGACCAAAAGCAGATCCTGACCCAGGTCGGCGACGCGCTGCGCACCATCAACCGGCAGTCCTCGGACCTGCTGGAGATCGCCGAAACCATCTCCTCGCTGAAGCTGCAGCAGGGCGCCAGCCCGGCGGAAATCTCCGCTGCCGGCCAGCTCGTGATGCTGACCCAGCGTATCGGCAAGTCGGCCAACGAATTCCAGACCGCCGAAGGCGTGAGCCCCGAGGCCGTGTTCCTGCTGGGCAAGGACTTGAACTCGTTCAAGGAAATCTCCGAAAGCCTGCTGAGCGGCAGCAGCGAGCTGCGCCTGCCTCCCACGCGCGACGCCCAGACCCGCGAGCAGATCGAGGCGCTGATCAAGCTCTACGAAGAGACCCGCAGCGAGGCCAGCGCCATTTTGGGCAACCTGCAGGGCCTGGTGTCCGCCCGCGAAGCCCAGACCGCCATCAACGCCGACAGCGAACCGCTGCGCCGCCATCTGGAAGACCTGCAGAACAAGCTGCAAAGCGGCGCCGGCATCGGCTCGCTGCCCATGGGCCTGCTGGCGCTGGCCACGGTGCTGGTGCTGCTGTGCGGCGTGGGCCTGTCCCGCGTGCAGCTGCTCGACAGCCGTCTGCGCCAGGAAGCGGCCGAACGCCGCCAGGAAGAGTCCCGCGTGCAGGAGCATGAAGCCAAGCGCATCAACGATGCCAACCAGGCCGCGATTTTGCGCTTGATGAACGAACTGCAATCGGTGGCCGAAGGCGATCTGACGCAGGAGGCCACCGTGACCGAGGACATCACCGGCGCCATTGCCGACTCGGTGAACTACACGGTGGAAGAGCTGCGCGCCCTGGTGGGCAGCGTGCAGAACACGGCAACGCGCGTGGCACAGACCACGGCCGAGGTGGATGCCAACTCCACCGAGCTGCTGGCCGCGTCGACCGAACAGCTGCGCGAGATCCGCGAAACCGGCCGCTCCGTGCTGGACATGGCAGGCCGCATCAACGAGGTCTCGACCCAGGCGCAGGAATCTGCCCAGGTGGCGCGCCAGTCGCTGGAAGCTGCGGACCTGGGCCTGAAGGCCGTGCAGAACGCCATCGGCGGCATGAACTCCATCCGCGACCAGATCCAGGAAACCTCCAAGCGCATCAAGCGGCTGGGCGAATCCTCGCAGGAGATCGGTGAAATCACCGAGCTGATTTCCGACATTACCGAGCAGACCAACGTGCTGGCGCTGAACGCCGCCATCCAGGCCGCATCGGCCGGTGAAGCCGGTCGCGGCTTCTCGGTGGTGGCCGAAGAAGTGCAGCGCCTGGCTGAGCGCTCGGCAGATGCGACGCGCCAGATCGCGGCGCTGGTGAAGGCGATTCAGACCGACACCCAGGATGCCGTGGCCGCCATGGAGCGCTCTACCCAGGGTGTGGTCGAGGGGGCGCGACTGTCCGACTCCGCAGGTACCGCGCTGACCGAGATCGATACCGTGTCGCGCCACCTGGCCGAGCTGATCGAGCTGATCTCCTCGTCCACCTCGCGCGAGGCCGTCCTGGCCAACGACGTGGCCGAGAACATCCAGCACATTTTCGCGGTGACGGAGCAGACGGGCGAAGGCACGCGCACCACGGCGCAGCAGGTGCGCGAACTCTCGCACATGGCCGAGGAACTGCGCCAGTCGGTGGCGCGTTTCAAGATTGCCTGACCCGGTCCAACATAGCTATGCACAGGCCCTAGGGGCTTGGGGAACTGTCCATGTCAGTGGTTGACGAATCGCAAACGGGCGCGGCGCAGGCCGCGCACACCGAACAGGACCTGGGCCCGCTGGCCTGGGTGCTCGATGAGCTGCGCAAGTCGCTGGAAGGCGCGAGCAAGGCCGTGGCGCGTTTCGTGCGCGATGCCGATGCGGCGCGCGCCTCGGACCTTGAGGAGCTTGACACCTCGGCCCTGCGCATCGCCCGCCAGCAGTTGCACCAGGCCTGCGGCGCCCTCGAAATGGTGGGCCTGGGCTCTCCGGCCCTGGTGCTGCGCGGCATGGAAAGCGCCGTGCAGCGCTTCGTGCAGCGCCCCGAGCTGTGCACCGACCAGGCTGCCGCCACGCTGGAGCGCGCCAGCTTTGCCCTGATCGAATACCTGGAAACCGTGCTGGCCGGCAAGACCGTCTCGGCCGTGGCCCTGTTTCCCCAATACCGCGACACCCAGGCGCTGGCCGGCAACGACAAGGTGCATCCGGCCGATCTGTGGCCTGCCGAGCGCCGCGCGCGCGAGCCCGAATGGGCGCGCCAGGCCGAGCCGCTGGCCTACGGGCCCGATGCCCGTGCCCTGCTCGACGGCGTGGTGCTGCGCATGGTCAAGAGCGATGACCGCGAGGCCGCCGCCCAGATGCGTGACCTGTGCCTGCGCTTTGCCGTGGCCCAGACCGAGGATGTCACTGCACGCAGCTTCTGGAAGGTGGCCGCTGGCTTCTTCGACGCGCAGTCGCGCGGCCTGATCGTTGTCGACCTCTATGTGAAACGCATGGCCTCGCGCGTGCTGCTGCAGTACGCGGCCATGGCCAAGGGCGACCGCACGCCGCCTGCGCGCCTGCTGCAGGACCTGCTGTTCTTCTGCGCTCAGGCGCGCCCGGCCGAGCAGGCCGGCGCTGCCCTGCAGGCCGTGCGCCAGGCCTATGGCATGCAGGCCCAGCCGCAGGTGGACTACCAGCAGACCCGCTTTGGCCGCTACGACCCGGCCGTGCTGGTGCAGGCGCGCAAGCGCATCACCACGGCGGCGGAGACCTGGTCCGCCCTGGCAGGCGGCGACCGTGCGCGCACCAAGATCGTGGTGGACCAGTTCGCCCAGGTGGCCGAATCCCTGGTCAAGCTGCACCCGGCCAGCCATGGCCTGGCGCGCATGCTGATCAAGGTGGCCGAAACCGTGGCCCGCATCGGCGAGCCGCCGCCGGCGGAACTGGCCATGGAAGTGGCCACCTCCGTGCTCTATCTGCAGGCGGCCTTTGCCACCATGGACATGGGCGACGAGGAACTGGCCGAGCAATCCGCCAACCTGGTACAGCGCCTGGAGGAATCCCTGCAGGGCGCGCCCGCGCGTCCGCTGGAGCCGTGGATGGAGGAGCTGTACCGTCAGGCCAGCGACCACCAGACCATGGGCTCGGTCGTGGGGGAGTTGCGTGCCACGCTGGCCGAGGCCGAGCGGCACCTGGACCAGTATTTCCGCAACCCCGCCGATGCCACCGTGCTGGCGCCGGTGTCTGGCCAGATGGCGCAGATGCGCGGCGTGCTGTCCGTGCTGGGTCTGGACCAGGCCACCCAGGCCATGCAGCGCATGCGCGAAACCGTGGAGCGGCTGGTATTGGGCGAGATCGCCGAGTCAGAACGTGCCCAGGTCTTCGACAAGCTGGGCAACAGCCTGGGCGCCATGGGTTTCCTGATCGACATGCTGAGCTACCAGCGCAGCATGGCGCGCAAGCTCTTTGTCTATGACGAGGCCGAAGGCGGCCTGCGCATCCTGATGGGCCGCCGTGGCCACCGCGCCGACGACGCGGGCAAGGCGCCCGAGCAGCTGCCGGCCCTGGACAACGCGG
>NZ_JTKZ01000342.1:0-1050 GCF_000799035.1 Delftia sp. ZNC0008 | reverse complement strand
CGCGTGCTGGCCGCCGCGCCCCGGCTGGCACTGATGGCCGACGGCACGCGCCGCGCCATGGACACCAACGAGCGCGCGCGCCACGAGCCCGCCAGCTCGCGCGACTATGACTATGCGCGGCTCAGGCACCCGGCAGGCTGCGGCTGCTGCGGATCGGGGCGGCGCAGCGCCACGGTGACGGCGCCCAACGGCGCGAAGTCCGCGCCCTCGCGGCGGCCCTGGATGATCAGCCACTAGGCTGCATCGGGGTGGACCGCTTCCCAGGGTTTCCACCGCTTGGGAGCCCTGGAAGCGCGCCTTCCACATTCGCGAAACACGGCGCAGGGCGCCTTGCCCAGAATGGGCCGCGCGGCAAGCCGCCGCCCGTTGCCCGGAGTTTCGCCATGCCCCCGTCTTCCTTCCTGCCTTCTGCCACTTCCTCCTTCTCTTCGCGCCGCCGCCGCCTGCTGTCCGCCGGTGGCGCGCTGGCGGCCGGCAGCCTCTTGCCTGCAGTCCGGCCGGCGTTTGCGGCCGATGCCTGGCCCACGCGGCCCGTGCGCTTCATCGTGCCCTTTCCGCCCGGTGGCCCGGTGGACACCACGGCACGCGCCTTCACCCAGAAGCTGGGCGAGATCTGGCCGCAGCCCTGCATCGTGGACAACCGCGCGGGCGCCGGCGGCATGGTGGGCGCGGCCCTCGCAGCCAAGGAGCCTGCCGATGGCTACACGCTGTTCGTGGGCTCCATCCACCATGCGGTCAACCCGGCGCTGCAGCCGAAGATGACCTACGACATAGAGCGTGACTTCGCGCCCGTGAGCTTTGCCGCCATGTTCCCGGTCTTCCTGGTGGCCCATCCCTCGGTGCCCGCCCGCAACGTGCGCGAGCTGATCGCGCTGGCCAAGTCCGGCAACGGGCTGAGCTTCGGCTCCTCGGGCAATGGCGGCGGCACGCACCTGGCCGGCGAGCTGTTCAACATGCATGCGGGCATCAAGCTGCAGCACATTCCCTACAAGGGCAGCGCGCCGGCCATGAACGACCTGCTGGGTGGCCAGGTGCAGCTGATGTTTGCCG
>NZ_JTKZ01000176.1:0-492 GCF_000799035.1 Delftia sp. ZNC0008 | reverse complement strand
TGCGCCGCCGGCAGGGCCGGGCTCGCCGGGACGGCCAGGAGGCCCCTGCTGTCCCAGCTCAACGATCTCGGTTTCTTGAACCTGCTCGACCAGCACGGAGTCCTGGGCCTCTTCAGCCAGGATCTCGACCTCTTGGACGACCAGCAAATCAGTCACGGGTGACCTCCGGGCTCACACAGCAGGAGCCTTGGGCCAGGCGCGTGACCTCGCCGCTGGGGTGGACGATTTCCAGATCGAACACCCCGCCGGTCCAGGCGATGGCGGCAGTGGTGCTGGCATCGACCAGCAGGTCCACCGTGCCGGCAGTACCTCCCAGGGCAATGCGCCCGTTATCGGTGGTCAACTCCAGCAGCGCGGCCGTGGACTCAATCTCCTCGCGCACCTGCATGCGGGCCGTGCAGCCCGTCAGGTCGATGGGTGTCTTGCCGGGGTTGAGCCAGCGCAGGCGCCGCCGGAATGTGGCGCCTTGGTAGATCGTGAAGTTGAGCTTGG
>NZ_JTKZ01000016.1:0-353 GCF_000799035.1 Delftia sp. ZNC0008 | reverse complement strand
CCGCGTAGGCGTGCTGCGCCTGCGCCTGAAGGCCGCCGATGGTCACGCCCTGCCGCGCTGGACGCCGGGCTCGCACATCGACCTGCAATGCGGCGACACAGGCCTGTCGCGCCAGTATTCGCTGTGCGGCGACCCGCAGGACACCGGCAGCTACGAGATTGCCGTGCTGCGCGAGACCAACGGCCGTGGCGGCTCGGCCTGGGTGCATGAGCATCTGCACCGCGGCGCCACCGTACAGGTGCGGGGCCCGCGCAACCATTTCCCGCTGGACGAAGGCGCCAGCCACCTGATCCTGGTGGCCGGCGGCATCGGCATCACGCCCATCTCGGCCATGGCACGGCGCGCCAGGGCGC
>NZ_JTKZ01000860.1:0-1342 GCF_000799035.1 Delftia sp. ZNC0008 | reverse complement strand
CCGCGTTGCGCTCCCTGCTCACGCTGGCGCGCGAGCAGCCGCGCCTGCGCAGCCGGGCGCTGATCGGCGGCATGGGCTTTGCCACGGTGAGCGTGCTGTTCTCCACCATGGCACTGCTGCTGGCCGGGCCGGGCTACGGGTTCGGCGATGCGCAGATCGGCCTCATCGGCCTGGTCGGCGTGGCCGGCGCCCTCATGGCCAACATGGCCGGCCGGCTGGCCGACCGGGGGCTGGAGCAGCGCACCACGCTGGCCGGCGGCCTGCTCATGCTGGCGGGCTGGGGGGCGCTGTGGCTGGGCGGCACCAGCCTGTGGTGGTTCCTGGCGGGGCTGCTCATCGTCGATGCCGCGCTGCAGGCCCTGCACATCAGCAACCAGAACGTGATCTACGCGCTGGCGCCTTCGGCGCGATCGCGCATCAATGCGGTCTACATGACGGGGTACTTCATCGGCGCCTCGCTGGGCTCGGCCGTGGGCTCGACGGTGTGGCTGCACTGGGGATGGACGGGTGCCGGCGTTGCAGGCCTGGCCCTGAGCCTGTGCACGCTGGCCGTGGTCGCCTGGGACAGAAGCCTGGCGCGCCAGGCCAAGGCACGGGCGTAGGGCATCGCACCAACCTGCGGCACGGCGGCGCGGGAATGCACCGCAAGCGTGCCGCATTCCGCCCCGCGCATGGCAGCGCACGCACCAATCCGATGCGCCAGCGCACCAGCAGGGCGCAGCCGCCACTGCACCGGATTGGCACGCTAAATGCATGACGGAAGGCCGTTACCACCCACACGCCCTGTACCGTCCGCCCCGCCCATGTCCGCAGCGCTACCGATCACCGCCGTGCCCACGTCCGCCTCGGGCTGGCAAGCCATGCTGGAGCTGCGCTTCGGGCACCGTGCCGGCCAGGGCAGCGTGCTTTCCCACGCACGCCACAGCGGCCCGCTGCGCGTGCAAAAGCCGCTGCACCCTGAAGGCCCCGGCATCTGCCATGCCGTGCTGCTGCACCCGCCCGGCGGCGTGGCTGGCGGCGACCAGTTGCAGATCGATGTGACCGTGGAGCCCGGCGCCCACGCCCTGCTGACCACGCCAGGCGCCACGCGCTGGTACAAGTCCCAGGGCCGCCCGGCCGCGCAGCGCGTGCGGCTGCGCGTGGAAGAAGGCGCCATCCTGGAATGGCTGCCGCAGGAAAACATGCTGTTTGCCGGTGCCGACGCCACCATGGCGCTGGACCTGGAGCTTGCCCCGGGTGCGCGCGCCATCGGCTGGGACGCCACGGTGCTGGGCCGCTATGGCGCAGGCGAGCACTGGAACCATGCCGACGCACCGCCTGCGCGGCTGCAGCTTCACAACCG
>NZ_JTKZ01000027.1:0-9436 GCF_000799035.1 Delftia sp. ZNC0008 | reverse complement strand
CATGAGCGCGCCGGTCACGGTGATCGCCAGCATGCCGATGACCAGGCCCCAGAACAGCAGCTTCTGGCCGCCGTTGTACTTGCCCTGCTCGGGCATGTCGTGGTCGTCGCCGTCGATCATCTTGTTGACGTTCTTGAGCCACTCGATGTCGCGCGGCTCGACCACGTTCAGGCGCCAGAAGCGCAGCGCCATGATGATGAAGAACAGCGCCATCACCACCCCGATGTAGGGGTGCAGGATGCGTGTCCACGGCCCGCCGCCGAACAGCTGCGTGAGCGGGAAGAAGGCCGGGTGGAAGAACGCCAGGCCCGACAGTGCCAGCAGGATGAAGCAGATGCCGACCACCCAGTGGTTGGCACGCTCCGATGCGTTGTAGCGCACCAGGTCACGTGGGTTGCGTTTCATCGGCGGGCCTCCTTTTCAGCGGCTTCCTGGTCCTTGCGGTCCATTTCGTCTTCCAGTTCCTTGGACACGTCGTTCGGGCCCTTGGTGATGTAGTGGAACAGGCTGCCGACGGCAGCTGCGCCCAGCGCGGCCATGGCCAGCGGCTTGGCCACGCCCTTCCACAGGGACACCATGGGGCTGATCTTCGGGTCGTCGGGCAGGCCCTTGTACAGCGAAGGCTTGTCCGCGTGATGCAGCACGTACATCACATGGGTGCCGCCCACGCCCTGCGGGTCATACAGGCCCGCCTCGGCATAGCCGCGCCGCTTGAGGTCGCCGATGCGGTGCTCGGCCTGGTCCTTCATCGCCTCCTTGGTGCCGAACATGATGGCGCCGGTGGGACAGGTCTTGACACAGGCAGGCTCCCGGCCGACGGCCACGCGGTCCGAGCACAGCGTGCACTTGTAGGCCTTGTGGTCCTTCTTGGAGATACGCGGGATGTTGAACGGGCAGCCCGTGACGCAGTAGCCGCAGCCCACGCACTGGTCCTGCTGGAAGTCCACGATGCCGTTGCTGTACTGCACGATGGCGCCCGGCGAGGGGCAGGCCTTCAGGCAGCCCGGGTCCTCGCAGTGCATGCAGCCGTCCTTGCGGATCAGCCACTCCAGGTTGCCGGTCGCTTCGTTCTCGTACTCGGTAAAGCGCATGACGGTCCACGACTGATCGGTCAGATCGGTCGGGTTGTCATAGACGCCGGCCGCGCAGGTGCCGATTTCGTCGCGCAGGTCGTTCCACTCCATGCAGGCGGTCTGGCAGGCCTTGCACCCGATGCACTTGGAGACATCGATGAGCTTGGCCACCTCGCCGCTGTGCGTTTCGCGCGCACTGGGAGCAGGCGTCGTCGTGGCCGAGCGACGCTTGATATCGAGAGACATGGTTGATGACATCAGCTGCTCCTTAAACCTTTTCCACCTTCACGAGGAAGGTCTTGGATTCCGGGGTAAGGCTGTTGCCATCGCCCACCGATGCCGTCAGGTTGTTGGCCATGTAGCCCTTGCGGCCCGTCGACGAGAAGCCCCAGTGAATGGGCACGCCCACGTGGTGGATGGTCTTGCCATCGATCTTCATGGGCTTGATGCGCTTGGTCACCACGGCGGCGGCCTTGACGAAGCCGCGCTTGGAGCTGACCTTCACATGCTGGCCCGTCTCGATGCCCAGTTCCTTGGCCAGCGCCTCGCCGATTTCCACGAACTGCTCGGGCTGAACGATGTTGTTCAACTGAACGTGCTTGGTCCAATAGTGGAAGTGCTCGGTCAGGCGGTACGTCGTGCCCACATGCGGGAACTCGCTGGGCGAGCCTGCCGAATCCTTGGCGGAGTCGAAGATGCGGGCGGCCGGGTTGATGACAGCCAGCTTGTTGTCGGGATACATGGGGTTGTATCCCAGCGGGTTGTCGAAGGCCTCGTAGTGGGTGGGGAACGGTCCCTCGTTCATGCCCTTGCGGGCGAAGAAGCGCGCCACGCCCTCGGGGTTCATGATGAACGGATCGGTGGTCTCAGGCGGCATGGTCGGACCCATGTCGGGCACGTCGGCGCCGCCCCAGGTCTTGCCGTTCCAGCGGATCAGCGTGCGCTGAGGATTGAACGGCTGGCCGTTGCGGTCGCACGAGGCACGGTTGTAGAGCACGCGGCGGTTGGCCGGCCAGGCCCAGGCCCAGTTCAGCGTATTGCCTATGCCCGTAGGGTCGCTGTTGTCGCGTCGGGCCATCTGGTTGCCGGACGAGGTCCAGCAGCCAGCCCAGATCCAGCAGCCGCCCATCGTCGTGCCGTCGTCGCGCATCTCGCCGAAGCCGGCGAGCTGCTCGCCGGCCTTGCGGATGAGCTTGGTCGGGTCCTTGGGGTCGAACAGGTCCACCAGCGCGCGGCCGTTGTACTCCTTGGCGATCTCTTCCGAAGTCGGATGATCGGCATGGGCATACGGCCACCACAGCTTGGTGATCGGCTCGGGGAACTTGCCGCCGTCCTTCTCGTAGGCCTGCTTCAGGCGCAGGTGCAGGGCCGACATGATGGCGATGTCGGTCTTGGCTTCGCCCGGGGGCTCGGCCGCCTTCCAGTGCCACTGCAGCACGCGCGAGGAACTGACGACGGCGCCGTCTTCCTCGGCAAAGCAGGTCGTGGGCAGGCGGAACACCTCGGTCTGGATGGATGCCGAATCCACGTCGTTGAACTCGCCGTGGTTCTTCCAGAACTCCGACGTTTCGGTGACCAGCGGGTCCATGATCACCAGGAACTTCAGCTTCTTGAGGCCTTCGCGCACATTGTTGCTGTTCGCAAGAGCCGCCAGCGGGTTGAAGCCCTGGGCGATGTAGCCGTTGATCTTGCCCTGCGCCATCATGTCGAACACCTGCAGCATGTCGTACTGCTTGTCCAGCTTGGGCAGGTAGTTGAAGGCCCAGTTGTTCTCGGCCGTGGCCGCCGGTCCCCACCAGGCCTTCATCAGGCTCACGTGGAACTTGGGCGTGTTCGACCAGTAGTTCATCTGGCCCGGGCGCATGGCCTTGGGCGTGCGCGCGTCGATGTACTTCTGGTAGTCCTGCTCGCCTTCGTTGGGCAGCGTCAGATAGCCTGGCAGCGAGGCCGACAGAATCCCCAGGTCCGTCAGGCCCTGGATGTTGGAGTGCCCGCGCAGCGCATTCATGCCGCCGCCGGCCACGCCGATGTTGCCCAGCAGCAGTTGCACCATGGCGCCCGTGCGCAGGATCTGCGCACCCGTGGTGTGTTGTGTCCAGCCCAGTGCGTACAGGATGGTTGCGGCGCGGCCCGGCACTGCCGTCGAAGCCAGCTTCTCGCACACATGCAGGAATTTTTCCTTGGGCGTGCCGCAGGCGCTCTCCACCTTCTCGGGCGTATAGCTGGCGTAGTGGCGCTTGAGCCATTGGTACACGCAGCGCGGATGCTGCAGGCTGGCGTCCACCTTCACGTAGCCGTCGGCGTCGAGTTCATAGTCCCAGCTGGACTTGTCGTACTTGCGGGTCTGCGGGTCGTAGCCCGAGAAGATGCCCTCGTCGAACGCAAACTCCTCCTTCACGATGTACGAGAAGTCGGTGTAGTTCCTCACGTATTCGTGATGGATCTTGTCGTTCGTCAGCAGATAGTTGATCACGCCACCCAGGAACACGATGTCCGAGCCCGACCGGATGGGGGCGTAGAAATCGGCCACGGAGGCGGAGCGGTTGAAGCGCGGATCGACCACCATGAAGTGCGCACTGTTGTGCTCCTTCGCTTCGGTCACCCACTTGAAACCGCAGGGATGTGCTTCAGCGGCATTGCCGCCCATGATCAGGATAACGTCCGCGTTCTTGATGTCGACCCAATGGTTCGTCATCGCTCCACGGCCAAACGTCGGGGCAAGACCTGCCACCGTCGGGCCGTGTCAGACACGTGCTTGGTTATCGAGTGCGAGCAGGCCCCAGGAGCGGGCTACCTTGTGTGTGACGTAGCCGGCTTCGTTGCTGGAGGCCGAGGCGGCCAGCATGCCGGTGGTCAGCCAGCGGTTCACCGTCTGGCCCTTGTCGTTTTGCTCGACGAAGTTCGCGTCGCGGTCGTCCTTGAGCAGCTTGGTGATGCGGGTCAGCGCCTCATCCCAGGACATGCGCTTCCACTCGGTGGAGCCGGGCGCGCGGTACTCGGGATACTTCAGGCGGTGCGGGCTGTGGACGAAGTCCAGCAGCGATGCGCCCTTGGGGCACAGCGTTCCGCGGTTGACGGGGTGGTCGGGATCTCCCTCGACGTGGATCACCGACAGCTTGGCGTTCTTGACGCCATCGCTCAGCGAATACATCAGGATGCCGCAGCCTACCGAACAGTAGGTGCAGGTCTGGCGGGTGACCGTGGTGGCGGCCAGCTTGAACTGGCGCACTTCAGCCAGGGCGGCCGTGGGCGAGAAGCCCATCAACGCCAGGCTGGATCCGGCCAGAGTCGAACCAGTCACTTTCATGAACTGGCGTCTGGAGAATTGGACCATGTGGGGTACCTTCTAATAGAAATTGACGCTTGTAAGCAAATTCTACGAGTGCACCCCGAAAACAATCCGGGAAATAACCCTTAATCCCGAGTCGGCCTGTGCGGCATTCATGCGCGGCCTCCCCGCTGCACCTTGCTGCGCGGGGCTTGCCGGCCCGGTGTCCGGCTGATTCATCAGTTGAATTGATTATCTGGTTTGAAGGCTTCGGATATTTTGTTTTATATCAATCCGGTATTCATTGGCTGGCTGAATGGCATCGATCAATACAGTCTATTGGGTGAATGCGAACCATTTGCGTCGATTGAATTGCCGAATGGGGTTTTTGGCCTCCCCCGGGAGCGGAGGCCGGGGTGGATCAGCGTGCCGGCGGGCCCGGATCGCGCGGGGCATGCTTGAGGCCCAGATCATCCGACGTCTGATATTCAGCATGCGCCAAACCCGTCTTGTTCACCGATGGGTTCACCGTTTGGGCCATTTGGCGGCGCCTTTCCTCATCCTGCAGCTGCATGCGCGTGAACATGTCCCAGATTGCCATGAACAGCGCCGCGATCACGGGTCCTATCACAAAACCCGTCAGTCCGAAGAGAGCCATGCCGCCCAGTGTCGAGATCAGCACGATGTAGTCGGGCATCTTGGTGTCCTTGCCCACCAGCAGCGGGCGCAGCACGTTGTCCACCAGTCCGATCACCAGCACGCCGTAGGCGATCAGGATCAGGCCCTTGCCCATGTCACCGGTGGCCAGGAAGTAGATGGCCACCGGTGCCCAGATCAGGCCGGCGCCCACGGCGGGCAGCAGCGACAGGAACGCCATCACCACGCCCCACAGCACGGGCCCCTGGATGCCCAGAATCCAGAAGATCAGCCCGCCCAGCGCGCCCTGGGCGGCCGCCACGGCCAGGTTGCCCTTGACGGTGGCGCGGATCACGGTGGTGAACTTGCTCGACAGCTCGGCCTTGTGGTCGGACTGCAGCGGGATGGCCATGCGGATGCGCTGTGTCAGGTCGCGGCCGTCACGCAGCAGGAAGAACAGCAGGTACAGCATCACGCAGAAGCCGACCAGAAACCCGAAGGTGTTCTGGCCTATGCCCAGCGCCTTGGTGGCGGCCAGCTTGGAGGCCTGCATGGCGATGCTGGACAGCTTGTCCTGCAGCTCGGCCAGCGAACCCAGGTGCAACCGCTCCAGCCAGGGTGTGACCCAGGAGGGCAGGGCGTCCATGATCTGTTGCACATAGGTGCCTGCATCCAGGTTGCCGCTGTTGACGCGCTCATAGATCAACGAGGCCTCGCGCACCAGCGAGGCGCCGATCAGCGCCAGCGGCAGGATGGCCACCACCAGGCACAGCAGCAGGGTGGACAGGGCGGCGAGATTGGTGCGCCGTGGCATGCGCGCCAGCAGGCGCCGGTGCAGCGGCGAAAACAGGATGGCCAGGGCGACGCCCCAGAAGATGGCCCCCATGAACTCCCAGAGCACGGCACCGAAGCCTATGGTTGCCGCAATCAGCAGCAGCATGAAAGTGCGTTTGTGTAGGGGCAGCAGGTTCATCTGGCGGTCCGTTCGGAAGATGCGCCAATGTACGCGACTGCGGGAACTCCCGGAGAGTTCAGGTAATCACTTGGTAACTGCCCTGCTGCGATGTTTGAACGGTGGCACAATGGCGGTCGCAACCAGGCCCTTCCCCAGCCACAGTCGCATCCGCCAATCGGTACAGCCGTGTCGCGGAAGGTTCCACAAACCAGCTAATGCCTCCCTCAGGGAGGCTGAGGTCAGCGCAATATGAGCGATCAGACGTCGGTCTACCAAGCCTACCAAGGCAATACCTACCTCTTCGGCGGCAATGCCCCCTACGTCGAAGAAATGTACGAAAACTACCTGGCCAATCCCGGTAGCGTGCCGGATTCCTGGCGCGAGTACTTTGATGCACTGCAACATGTGCCCGCAGTCGATGGCACCGACGCCAAGGACGTTCCACACCAGCCCGTCATCAACGCTTTCGCCGAGCGCGCCAAGCAAGGCGGCACCAAGGTGGTCGTGGCCTCCGGCGCCGACTCCGAGCTGGGCCGCAAGCGCACCGCCGTCCAGCAACTGATCGCCGCCTACCGCAATGTCGGCGCACGCTGGGCCGATCTGGACCCCCTCAAGCGCACCGAGCGCCCCGAAATTCCCGAGCTGGAGCCGTCGTTCTACGGCTTCACCGATGCCGACCAGGAAACGGTGTTCAACACGAGCAACACCTTCTTCGGCAAGGAAAGCATGTCCCTGCGCGAGCTGATGAACGCTCTGCGCGAAACCTACTGCGGCACCATCGGCTCCGAGTACATGTATGCCACGGACCAGACGCAAAAGCGCTGGTGGCAGCAAAAGCTGGAAACCAGCCGTACCAAGCCCAGCTTTGATGCCAGCCGGAAAAAGCGCATCCTTGACCGCCTGACGGCTGCCGAAGGCCTGGAACGCTACCTGCACACCAAGTACGTCGGCCAAAAGCGCTTCTCGCTGGAAGGTGGCGAGAGCTTCATCGTCGCCATGGACGAGCTGATCAACGCTGCCGGCCAGAAGGGCGTGCAGGAAGTCGTGATCGGCATGGCCCACCGCGGCCGCCTGAACGTGCTGGTCAACACCCTGGGCAAGATGCCCAAGGACCTGTTCGCCGAGTTCGACCACACCGCCCCCGAGGACCTGCCCGCCGGTGACGTGAAGTACCACCAGGGCTTCAGCTCCGACGTGTCCACCGCAGGCGGCCCCGTCCACCTGTCGCTGGCCTTCAACCCCTCGCACCTGGAAATCGTCAACCCCGTGGTCGAAGGCTCGGTGCGCTCGCGCATGGACCGCCGCGACGACCCGCACGGCAAGCAGGTGCTGCCCGTGCTGGTGCACGGCGATGCAGCCTTCGCCGGCCAGGGCGTGAACCAGGAAACCCTGGCGCTGGCCCAGACCCGTGGCTACACCACGGGCGGCACGGTGCACATCATCATCAACAACCAGATCGGCTTCACCACCTCCGATCCGCGCGACACCCGCTCCACGCTGTACTGCACCGACATCGTCAAGATGATCGAGTCGCCCGTGCTGCACGTCAACGGCGATGATCCGGAAGCCGTGGCGCTGGCCGTGCAGCTGGCCCTGGAGTTCCGCATGGAATTCTCCAAGGACGTGGTCGTGGACATCGTCTGCTTCCGCAAGCTGGGCCACAACGAGCAGGACACCCCCGCGCTGACCCAGCCGCTGATGTACAAGAAGATCGGCGCCCACCCCGGCACCCGCAAGCTGTACGCCGACAAGCTGGCCGCACAGGGCCTGGGCGAATCGCTGGGCGACGACATGGCCAAGGCCTACCGCGCCGCCATGGACGAAGGCCGCCACACCGTGGACCCGGTGCTGACCAACTTCAAGAGCAAGTACGCCGTGGACTGGAGCCCGTTCCTGGGCAAGACCTGGACGGACGCCGGCGACACCGCCATCCCGCTGACGGAATGGAAGCGCCTGGCCGAACGCATCACCACCATCCCCGAGACCGTGACGCCGCACGCGCTGGTCAAGAAGGTCTATGACGACCGCGCAGCCATGGGCCGCGGCGAAGTCAACGTGGACTGGGGCATGGGCGAGCACATGGCCTTCGCATCGCTGGTCGCATCGGGCTACCCCGTGCGCCTGTCGGGCGAGGACTGCGGCCGCGGCACCTTCACGCACCGCCACTCGGTCATCCATGACCAAAAGCGCGAGAAGTGGAGCGAAGGCACCTACATCCCGCTGCAGAACGTGGCCGACAGCCAGGCTCCGTTCACCGTCATCGACTCCATCCTGTCCGAAGAAGCCGTGCTGGGCTTCGAGTACGGCTATGCGTCGAACGACCCCAACACCCTGGTGATCTGGGAAGCCCAGTTCGGCGACTTCGCCAACGGCGCCCAGGTCGTGATCGACCAGTTCATCGCCTCCGGTGAAGTCAAGTGGGGCCGCATCAACGGCCTGACGCTGATGCTGCCGCACGGCTACGAAGGCCAGGGCCCCGAGCACAGCTCGGCGCGCCTGGAGCGCTTCATGCAGCTGGCCGCCGACGCCAACATGCAGATCGTGCAGCCGACCACGGCCAGCCAGATCTTCCACGTGCTGCGCCGCCAGATGGTGCGCCCGCTGCGCAAGCCGCTGGTCATCATGACCCCCAAGTCGCTGCTGCGCAACAAGGACGCCACCTCGCCGCTGTCCGAGTTCACCAGCGGCGGTTTCCAGACCGTGATCCCTGAGCAGGACGAAGCCGTCGTGAAGAACGCGGCCAAGGTCAAGCGCGTGATCGCATGCTCCGGCAAGGTCTACTACGACCTGGTCAAGAAGCGCACCGAGAAGGAAAGCAAGGACGTCGCCATCATCCGCGTCGAGCAGCTGTACCCCTTCCCGCACAAGGCTTTCGCCGCTGAACTGAAGAAGTTCGGCAACGCCACCGACATCGTCTGGTGCCAGGACGAGCCGCAGAACCAGGGCGCTTGGTTCTTCGTGCAGCACTACATCCACGAGAACATGCTCGATGGCCAGAAGCTGGGCTACTCCGGCCGCGCTGCCTCGGCATCGCCCGCCGTGGGATACGCCCACCTGCACCAGGAGCAGCAAAAGGCCCTGGTGGAAGGCGCGTTCTCCAAGCTCAAGGGTTTTGTCCTGAACAAGTAAGGCAGCCCCCACCCGCTACGTATCAGTACAGAACACTTTTGGAAAGAATCACAAATGGCTATCGTTGAAGTCAAAGTTCCCCAGCTGTCCGAGTCCATCGCTGAGGCCACCATGCTGACCTGGAAGAAGAAGGCCGGCGAAGCGGTTGCAGTCGATGAGATCCTCATCGAGATCGAAACCGACAAGGTCGTGCTCGAAGTGCCCGCGCCCGCCGCTGGCGTGCTGGCCGAGATCGTGCAAGGTGACGGCGCCACCGTGGTGGCCGAGCAGCTGATCGCCAAGATCGACACCGAAGGCGTGGCCGGTGTGGCCGCTGCCGCTCCTGCAGCCGCCCCCGCCGCTGCAGCCGCTCCCGCTGCAGCGCCCGCAGCCGCG
>NZ_JTKZ01000279.1:0-948 GCF_000799035.1 Delftia sp. ZNC0008 | reverse complement strand
CACGGCCCTGCAGCCGCCGGGCATTGATCTCGTCACAGGGGGACGAGCTATGGCGGAGATGGTGCTGGAGGCGCAAGGCGCGCAGCCGCTTGAGTTGGGCGCACCGCGTGTGCGCAATGGCTTGGATGCATCCCTGGGGATCGAAGGGCTGGACCTCGTTCGCACGGACTTCGCAGTCATCACGCTGGAGCAGGTCGCACCCGACCAGGTTGTGCAGGCCCGCAGCGGCCGCCCGCTGGAGATGGGCACGCCGGAGGTTCGGCCCGGCGCAGTGACGGTGCAAGCCGTCAGCGCGCAGCCCCTGGTGCTGGGCGCGCCGGGCGCAGGTACCCGGCTGCAGGCCCAGGGTGCGCAGGCGCTGGAACTCGGCATGCCCGCCGCGGGCATTCGCCTGCAGGCCAGCGCCGCCCGGCCTCTGGAGCTTGGCGTGCCGACGGTGGCTGTGGCGTTGGTGGTTGAGGGCATCGACCTCGTGCGCGCGGGCACGGCCAGCATCGCGCTGCCCACCGCGCAGCTACTGGCCGCCAGCGCCTATGTCCTGGAGTTGGGCACGCCCGGCCTGCCTTCCACAACCGTCCGCGCACGCGCCAGTTTCCCGCTGCAGCTGGGCATGCCGGCCGTGGCCAGGGAGAACACATGCTGACCTACGAGAAATTCAGCGGCATCAACAACGTGCTGCCTGAGCACCGCCTGGGCGGCGATGCGCTGCTGGGGGCCGAGAACGTGGACATCGGGCTCACGGGCGAGATCACACGCCGCGCCGGTCTCGCCCAGGTATCCGACCTCTGCCACAAGAACCTGCACCAGGGCCGCGGCTTCATGCTCGCCACGGTAGGCGCGCAGCTGACAGCGATCCATCCCGACGGCACGCGCCACGTCATCCACCCATCCCTTGGGCCTGAGCGGGTCTGGTACTGCAACCTTCCCGACGGCCGCACGACTTGGACA
>NZ_JTKZ01000141.1:0-2597 GCF_000799035.1 Delftia sp. ZNC0008 | reverse complement strand
CCTGCGCGTCAACCGGCGCGGAGGCCACGGCGGCTGGCGCCTTGCCCTGGGCCCTGTCCTGCACCTCGGCCATGGCCACGGGCGGCAGCTCGGGCAACTGCTTGAGCGGTGCCACGTTCTGGCCCGCCACGATGTGGGCAATGCGCTCCTCGGCCTGCGGCAGCGCCATGTCGTAGACAGAGGTCTGGGCCACGGGTGCGTTGCGCGTGGTCGTTGCCAGCACCTCGCCCTGCTGGTCTCGCACGTCCACCTTGACTTCCATGGACAGGCCCACGCGCAGCGGGTGCTGTGCCAGGTCTTCCGGCGCCAGCGCAATGCGCACGGGCACGCGCTGCACCACCTTGATCCAGTTGCCGGTGGCGTTCTGCGCGGGCAGCAGCGAGAAGGCCGCGCCGGTTCCTGCGCCCATGCCCACCACGGTGCCGTGGTAGCTGATCTTGTCGCCGTAGACATCGGCCGTCAGCTCGGTCTTCTGGCCTATGCGCAGCTGGGCCAGCTGGCTTTCCTTGAAGTTGGCATCCACCCAGAGGTTGTGCAGGCCCACCACCGTCATCAGCGGCGCGCCCGAGGCCACGCGCTGGCCCAACTGCACGCCGCGCTTGGCCACATAGCCTTCCACGGGCGAGACCAGGCGCGTGCGCTGCAGCGCAAGATAGGCTTCGCGCACCTTGGCGGAGGCGGCGATCACGCTGGGGTGCTCTTCGGCGCTGCTGCCCTTGGTCTGGGCTTCGGCAGCCGTCAGCTGCGCCTTGGCGGCGCGCACGGCGGCTTCGGCTGCCGAGGCGGCATTGCCGGCCGTGCGGGCCAGGGACTGGGCGTGGTCGAACTCCTCCTTGCCCACGGCGCCCGTGGCCAGCAGCGGGCGGCGGCGCTCCACATCCTCGCGGGCGCGGGCGGCATCGGCCTGCAGGCGGGCCAGATCGGCCTCGCGCTGGGCCACCTGGGCGACCAGGGGGGCATTGTTGGCGTACAGCGTGCGCACCTGGCGCACGGTCTGGGCCAGCTGCGACTCGGCCTGGGACAGGGCGACCAGGGCATCGGCCGAGTCCAGCTGCACCAGCAGCTGGCCGGGCTTGACGTAGTCGGTGTCGTCGGCGCCGATGCTGATCACCGTGCCGCCGACCTGCGGCGTGATCTGCACCACGTTGCCCGCCACATAGGCGTTGTCCGTGGTCTGGTAGTTGCGCGCCACCATCCAGTGCCAGCCGCCCCAGGCGACGGCGGCCACCGCGACGGCGGCGGCCACGATGGTCAGGCCCTTGCGGCGGCCCTGCGGGTTGGCCACGGGCGAGGCTGCGGCAGCGGGTGCATTGGATGCTTGCTTGTTGGTATCGGTCATGGTGTTCGGCGCTTTGTTATCTGTGAATGTGGTTGTGCGGCCGGGGCAGGGGGCTGGCGGTCTGTCACGCTGGCTGGCGGTCTGCCCGGTGGAGGGTCAAGAGTGCGGTGGATTCCTGTGCGGGTTGCGATCTCAGTGCTGGCTGACCTGCACGGCATCCGTGCCATCGGTCCAGCCGCCGCCCAGGGCCTTCATCAGCGACACGCGCGTGTCCAGCGCGCGGGCGCGCAGGTCCACGTCCAGGCGGCGCTGGGTGATCACCTGGGTCTCGGTGTTGAGCACCGTCACCTGGCTGGCCAGGCCGGCCTTGTAGCGCTGCACTGCAAAGTCGTAGGCGCGTTCGGCCTTCTCCAGCGACTCGGCCTGCAGCTGCTGTTGGCGCACCAGCGATTGCACGGACGTGATGGCGTCACCCGCTTCCTTGACCGCATCGAGCACCACGCCGTTGTACTGGGCAATGGCGGTGTCCAGGTCGGCCTGCGTGCCGCGCAACTGGGCGCGCAGGCGCTTGCCGTCGAACAGGGGCAGGCGCAGCGCGGGCGTCACGCCCATCTGGCGCGAGCTGCCCTTGAACAGGTTGTCCAGCCCGACGGCGTTGAGGCCGATGAAGGCCGTCAGGTTGATATCGGGGTAGAAATCCGCCCGCGCGCTCTCTATGCCCTGCGTTGCGGACTCCACGCGCCAGCGTGCGGCCACCACGTCGGGGCGGCGGCCCAGCAGGTCTGCGCCCAACTGGCCGGGCATGGCCTGGATCTGCAGCGCGGCCAGACGGGGCGCCAGCTGCAGCTGCGCCTCGGGCGCCTGGCCGCAGAGCACGGCGATGGTGCGGCGCGCCAGCGTGATCTGCTCGTCCAGCATCTCGATCTGGGTGCCGGCATCGGGCAGGCCGGCCTGGGCCTGGGTCAGCTCCACCTGGCTGTCCAGCCCGGCGCGCGTGCGCTGCTGGCTCAGCTCCAGCAGCGACTGGCGCTGGGTCAGCGTGCGGCCGGCCACATCCTTTTGGGCAATCAGCCGGGCCAGCGCCACATAGCTGCGCGCCACCTGGGCGGCCAACTGGTTGGCAGCGGCGGCGCTGTCGGCCTGGGCGGCACGGGCCTGGCCCAGGGCGGCCTGCAGGTCGGCCGCATGGCGGCCAAAGAAATCCGGCGTCCAGCTCAGCCCGGCCTGCAGGTTGCCGGTGTTGTAGGTATGGCCGGCAATGGGAGCAGGCACCAGGCCGTTGGCGCTGTAGTGCTGGCGCGTGGCGTCGACGCCGAGC
>NZ_JTKZ01000041.1:0-889 GCF_000799035.1 Delftia sp. ZNC0008 | reverse complement strand
CCGCGTTGAAGCGGCGTTGCGCGGCGTCCACCTCGGTCTCGCGCTGCACGATCAGGGCCTGGGCGGCGGCCAGGTCGCTGCGGCGCAGGGTGACCTGGGCCTCGGCCGCGGCCACGCTGTGCTCGGCCTGCTGGCGCATGGCGTCGGCTTCCTGGCGCTGGGCGCGCAGGGTGTCGATCTGCATGCGCGCCACGGGCTGGCCGGCCTGCACGAAGTCGCCCTCGCGCACCAGGATTTCCTCCACGCGGCCGGGCAGCTTGGTGGAGATGTCGATCTCGGTGGCCTCGACCCGGCCATTGCTGCCGACGAAGCCCTCGCCCGGGCCCTTGGGCGTGAAGGTCTTCCAGGCCCACCAGGTCACGAGGGCCAGGACCGCCACGGCGGCGATCGGCACGATCTTGTTCTTCAGAGAGGTGTTCTTGTCCATGGGCGGGTCCGGATGCTTCAGGAATTCGGGGGATCGGCAGGCGTGGCCGGCACGGTGGCGGGCAGCGCGGCAGGTTCCGCCCCGCTGCCGCCGCCCAGGGCGGCATACAGGCCCACCTGGCTGGACAGCAGGGCGCGCCGCGCCTGCACCAGTTGCTGGCGTGCGGCCAGCAGGTCGCGCTGGGCGTCCAGCACCTCCAGGTAGGCGGCCGAGCCGTTGTCGTAGCGCAGCTGCGCCAGCCGCGCGCGCTCGGCCTGGGCCTGCACGGCGGTGCGCTGCACGGTGATCTGTTCGGACAGCCAGCGGCGCGCGGCCAGGCCGTCGGCCACCTCGCGGAAGGCGGTCTGTATGGCTTTCTCGTACTGGGCCACGGCCATGTCGCTGCGGATCTCGCCCAGCTCCAGGTTGGCGCGGCGCCGGCCGCCGTCGAAGATGGGCAGGGACACCGTGGGCACGACGCGG
>NZ_JTKZ01000966.1:0-972 GCF_000799035.1 Delftia sp. ZNC0008 | reverse complement strand
CCGCGTCGTGGACGGGGCGGCGGCCGGCGAGGGCGTGGTGGATGCGTTGTCCACGCTCAGCAGGCTCAGCGCCTCGGGGCGCACCTGCTGGGCCAGGCGCTCGGGCTCGGTCGTGGACGGGGGGGCCAGGCCCAGGGCCTGGAGCTGGCCGTGGCTCCAGAGGTAGTAGCCGGCATTGGCCAGCACCAGCAGCAGAAAGGCAATTCGCAGCATGTCGTTTCTCGGCGGGCCTAGTGCATCAATCGCTCTAGCCTACAGCAGCCGGCCGCACGCTGATTTCCGAGCTGGTGATGGCCTGCAGGCCGCGCGCCGTGCGCACCAGCAGCGCGCCATCGCGGCCCACGCCTTCGGCCATGCCGCTTTCGCCGTCGCTGAGATTGACGGCGCGCCCGCGCAGCAGGTCGCGCTGGGCAAAGCGGTCCACCAGCGGCGCAAAGCCCTGGGCGGCAAAGGCCTGGATGTCGGACACCAGTCCCGGCAGCACGCAGGCCAGGGCGGTGGGCGCGTCCAGGCGCTCGTCCAGCTCCAGCAGGCTGGCCGGCGGCGTGCGCATGCCGTCGCCGGGGCGGGGGCGCACATTCAGGCCGATGCCCACGACCACGTAGCGCGGCGTGCCGGGCTCATGCGCGGCGCTGCCGACAAAGCTGGCGGTCTCGATCAGGATGCCGCCGAGCTTGCGGTCGCCGTCGATCCACAGGTCGTTGGGCCATTTGAGGCCGATGCGCGGGCGCTGCGAGCCCGGGGCGGGCAATTGCGGCTGCAGGCTTTGCGCCACGCTCAGGCCCACGGCCAGCGACAGGCCGGACCAGTCGGCAGGCGCCAGCGGCATGCCCAGCGAGAAGGTCAGCGAATCGCCCACGCCGCTGGTCCACTGGCGGCCCAGCCGGCCCCGGCCGGCGGTCTGCACTTCGGTCACCAGCAGCACGGGTTCGTTGCGGCCATCGCGGGCGCGTGCCATCAGTTCGGTGTTGG
>NZ_JTKZ01000129.1:0-1689 GCF_000799035.1 Delftia sp. ZNC0008 | reverse complement strand
TGCGCCTGCTCACCGGCCCGCTGGCCGCCGTGGCCCCGGCCCGCGAAGCCTCGGGCATCTGGCGCGCCCTGCAGGCCCAGGCCACGGGTGCGCAACGCTACGGCGCCTGGGGCCTGAAGGCGCTGGACATCCAGGCCTACACCCTGCGCCAGTGGTCCACGCTGGCGCGGCATGCCGATGCCGATGTGCGCGCACTGAGCCGCCAGAGCATCGACACGCGCCTCACGCCCATGGAACAGACCCGGCCCGAGCAGGCGGAACAACTGCTGCCGCTGGCCGACGCCCTGTTCGCCGACACCCAGCAGTACGCACGCGAGATGTTCGGCCAGCGGCTGCCGGCCAATGCGCTCACGCCCGAGCTGCTGATCGGCTGGGTGGACCATCCCCAGTCCTGGGTACAGGCCCTGGGCCGCCAGCGGCTCGAGCAGCACATGAGCGCGCCCGAGGCCAGCCTCTACCTCGCGCGCCTGGCCCAGCACCCGGCCCCCGGCGTGCAGCTGTTCGTCACGCAATGGCTGCTGGCCCTGCCCGACGAGCCCGCGCCCCAGCGCGCCACGCGCCTGCAGGAGCTGCAGCCCTACTTCCTGGCCGTGCTCAGCCAGGTGCACCGCGCGCGCGCCAGCAAGACGCGCGTGCTGCATTTCCTGCGCGGCCAGGTCGATGCGCCCGAGACTGCGGCCGTGGTCGCGGCCATCTTCGCGCGGCAGGTGGTCAGCGCCAGCCAAGCCGACCAGCCCGACTATGTGGCCGGGCTGCGCGACATCGTGCAGCGCCATCCCCATCTGGCGCAAAGCTTCATGCAGCCCCTGGCGGCGGAGCGGCGCGGCCAGGCCCCGTCTTCCACCTGAGCGCCTGTTCACAGCACGGAGTCGAACGGACATGGAATTTCGCTATCAGTACTACGGCAGCACGCAGGTCAGCGACACGGCCACGCAACAGGCGTTTTCCTTCGCGCCCGACCTGCTGCGGCCTCCCACGCGCTTCGACGGCCTGCTCCGGCGCGACGGCCCGGCCTTCCTGCAGGTGCGCGAAGGCCTCAGCGCGCTGCACAGCGTGGTGGTCAGCGACATGCGCACGCGCGGCCGCGACAAGACGGCCTACCGCGAATGGCTGCAGGAGCATGAGTCCCAGCTGCTGGCCGGCTTCATGGCCGACACCGGCGGCGCCCAGGCGCGCGCCAAGGAAATCAGCGCCGAACTCAAGGACCTGCGCGAGACCCGCAACCAGGTGCTCGCGCCCTTCTACAAGGCGCAGCGCAAATACTTCGACTGGCTGTACCAGGCCAACCGCGATGCCTGGTACGTGCTCGACCCCGTGATCACCGTGCACCCGGACCGGCTGCTGTTCGAGGCCTTCAGCCAGGACGAGTCCAGCTACTGCGCGGTCAGCATCCGGCACGAGGCCTTCGAGCATGCGGGCGAGCGCATCTGCGGCACCACCAACATCGACTACTCGGCCAGCCTCTACGAAGAATTCCAGAAGATCCGCAGCTACCGGGACACGCGGCTGACGCTGGACCCGGCCGGCTTTGCCGTGCAGGTGGGCGCCGATCCGGCACTGCGCGAGGAAAAGATCGACCTGCCCGACAGCTGGCTGCGCGGCTTCGTGCAGGTCTCCAGCGCCATGGCCCTGCCCGCCACCGTGGTGGAACTGCACCCCATGGACCTGTTCAACATCTGCGCGCGGCTG
>NZ_JTKZ01000497.1:0-1931 GCF_000799035.1 Delftia sp. ZNC0008 | reverse complement strand
CCGCGTCCTTGCGCAGGGCGCCGTAGCGCGAGGCGGGCAGGTCGCCCTGCAGTGCCAGGCGCGGCAGGCACTGCAGACCGGGGTTGAGGTAGAGCATCTTGCGGCTCTTGCGCCAGGTGGCGTCCAGCACCACCAGGCGCAGGTCCTCCGGGCATGGCGCGGGCTGCGGCCAGGGCGCTTGCCTGGCCAGGCCCAGCTGGTCGCCGTGCGGTGTTTCCGGATAGAGCAGTACGGCCTGTCGCGGGGCGTCGCCCGACTGCCAGGGCGCGTGCAGCAGTGCCTGCAACTGCGCTGGCTCGAAGGCCTCGCCCACCGCCAGGCGGCTGGCGGGCAGGCACAGGTGCAGCAGCCGGCCCGTGCCCTTGGCCTGCAGTTCCTCCTCGGGATGCTGGAGCACCAGCAACTGCACCGCATGCGGCACCGGCTGCACCAGGGGGCACAGGCAGGTGCGCTCAGGGCGCAGGCATTGCGCGCAGCGTGCGCGGGTGCTCACGGCGGACAAGGCCCGGCGCCTGCCTTACAGGCGACCCTTGTAGTAGCTGGGCTTGTCCATGTCGGCGATTTCCACGCTGAGCTGGACCATCATGCCGGCCGGCTGGGGCGTGAGGCGGCGCAGCACCGCGGCAATGCCTTCGGACAGTTCTTTCTTGGCCGTGTCGGTACGGCCCGCCAGCAGGCGCAGCTGCACATGGACGAAGCCGCGATTGGCTGGTGCCGAGCCGATCTCGAACTGGCTGACCGGCAGCAGGCGGGCCTTGACGTCAGCCTCGTCCAGGATGCTGGGGTGGCCGCAGACGAAGGCGTTGAGTTCGGTCAGCAGTTGCTGGCCGGGCAGACCGGCGAGGTTGTCGGTGTATTCGACGTAGAGATGGGGCATGGATGTCTCCGTTCCGGTGGTGAAGAGGGATTCAGGGCAGGGGTGGGGCCAGGCGCGAGACCTCGTCCAGCGCCGTCAGCAGCAGCTGCACGTCGATGCGCGTGTGGGAGGCCGACAGCGCGATGCGCAGCCGCGCCGTGCCTTCGGGCACGGTGGGCGGGCGGATGGCGGGCACCCACAGGCCGCGCTCGCGCAGGCCTTCCATCACGGCCAGGGCCGTGGCGTTGGAGCCTATGACCAGGGCCTGCACGGCGGTGCGCGAAGGCAGCAACTGCCAGCCCGTGCGCGCCAGCAGCGGCGTGAGGCCGGCGCGCAGCTCGGCAATGCGTTCGGCCAGGGCCTCGCGGCGCTCGTCCTCGGCCTCGATCAGGGCCACGCTGGCCTGCAGCGCGCTGGCCAGCATGGGCGGCGCGGCCGTGGCGAAGATGTAGCTGCGCGTCTTTTGCAGCAGCCACTCGACCAGCATGTCGCTGCCCGCGACAAAGGCGCCGGCCACGCCAGCGGCCTTGCCCAGGGTGGCCATGTAGAGCACGCGCGGCGAGGCGTTTGCGCCCGTCAGTCCCGCCTCGGCCAGGCTGCCCCGGCCTTGTGGGCCGAGCACGCCGAAGCCATGCGCGTCGTCAAGCAGCAGCAGCGCGTCGTACTGCTCGCACAGCGCCAGCAGGCCGCGGATGTCGGCCACATTGCCATCCATGCTGAACACGGCATCGCTGATGACCAGCTTGCGCCGGGCCGTGCTGGCGGCCAGTTGCGCGGCCAGGTCGCCCAGGTCGGCATGGGCATAGCGGTGGACCTGGGCGCGCGACAGGCGTGCGCCGTCGATCAGGCAGGCGTGGTTGAGCGCATCGGAGAACAGGGCATCGCCCGCGCCCACCAGGGCCGGCACGATGCCGGCATTGGTGGCGTAGCCCGCATAGAAGTAGAGCGCGCGCGGCAGCTGCACGAAGTGCGCCAGCTGTTCCTCCAGCGCGGCGTTGGCCGTGCTGTGCCCGCTGACCAGGGGCGAGCCGCCCGAGCCCACGCCAAAGGCCTGGGCGCCCGCGCAGGCACGCGG
>NZ_JTKZ01000927.1:0-1129 GCF_000799035.1 Delftia sp. ZNC0008 | reverse complement strand
TTCGGCCCCTGAACGCAAAAGCCCCTTGCGCCATCATGGCGCAAGGGGCTTTTTGCTGGGCGCTGAAGGCTCAGGAAGCCGTCTTGGGCGCGCGGCCCGCGCGCCATGCGCCGAAGATGGCGATCAGGCCCGGCACCAGGATCAGGCCCCAGATGATCTTCTCCAGGTTCTCGCGCACCCAGGGCAGGTTGCCGAAGAAATAGCCGGCGGCGCTGATGCCGAACACCCAGACAATGGCTCCGCCCACGTTGAATGCCGTGAACTTGCCCCGGTCCATGGCAGCCACACCGGCCACGAAGGGGGCAAAGGTGCGAATGAACGGCATGAAGCGCGCCAGCACGATGGTGATGCCGCCGTAGCGCTCGTAGAACGCATGGGCCTGGTCGAAGGCGCGGCGGTTGAACCAGCGCGAATCCTCCCACTGGAACACCTTGGGCCCTATGTAGCGGCCTATGGTGTAGTTGCACTGGTCGCCCAGCACGGCCGCCACCAGCAGCACGGTGCAGGCGATCGAATAGTCCATCAGCCCCACGCCGCACAGCGCGCCGACGATGAACAGCAGCGAGTCGCCGGGCAGAAAGGGCATGACCACCACGCCCGTCTCCACGAAGACGATGAGAAACAGCAGCGCATACACCCAGGGTCCATAGGCCACGACAAAGGCCTCCAGATGCTTGTCGATGTGCAGGATGAAGTCGATCAGGAACTGAATGATTTCCAAAAGAGAGTCCTCCGCGGCGGGCGCCGCACCGGCCCGTACTGTACTTCGCCGGCATGCCCCCACGGCCGAGCCGGAGCCGGTTACGCCATCGCACACACCGGCGCTTGCAGGAATCTACAAATGCTTGAAATCAAGCTTGTTTTGTTACACAACTTGATAAAACTCTACGAAAAACTCATGAGTGCGTCAGCTTTTTGCAGGCAAAGTGCTTCCATGCCGTCGGCAATGCCGGCCCGGCCTCACCACCATCGCCAAGACACAAGGAAGCAAGCCATGAACAAGACCCTTCGCACTTTCGCGCACAAGTCCGAACGCCAGTCCGGCTCCACGATGGGCCGCACCCTGGCCATCGCCGCCCTGCTGACCGGCGCGCTCGCGATGGGCGGCTGCGCCCACCGTCCCAACAAC
>NZ_JTKZ01000668.1:0-874 GCF_000799035.1 Delftia sp. ZNC0008 | reverse complement strand
ATGTTCAGCTGCGGGTAGCCCACCTCGGCCAGGGTGGGCACATCGGGCAGCTGCGCCACGCGCTGCTCGGAGGCCACGGCCAGGGCGCGCACCTTGCCCGCCTGGATGTGGGGCAGCATGGAGATGAGGTTGTCGAAGAACACCTGCACCTCGCCCGCCAGCACCGAGGTGACCAGCAGCGTGCCGCCCCGGTAGGGAACATGGGTGATGTCCAGGCCTGCATCGGCCTTGAACATCTCCATGTTGAGCTGGCCCATGCTGCCCGTGCCGCCGCTGCCGTAGTTGAGCTGGCCAGGGTGCTTTCTGGCATAGGCGATGAACTCCGCAAAGCTGCGGATGGGCAGGCTGGCGGGCACGACCAGCACATTGGGCAGGCGGCCCAGGATGGCGATGTTCTCGAAATCCTTGATGGGGTCGTAGCCCACCTTGGGCTGGGTCAGAGGATTGGCCAGGTGGCTGCTCTGCGAGGACACGACCAGGGTGTAGCCGTCCGGCTTGGCGCGCGCCACGGCCAGCGCGGCCACCGAGCCGCCAGCGCCGGGCCGGTTCTCCACGACGATGGGCACGCCCAGGATGCGTGCCATGGGCTCGGCGTACTGGCGTGCCATGGCATCCACCGAACCGCCCGGAGGGAACGGCACGATGAAGCTGATCTGGCGCGAGGGGTAGCCGGCGGCCTTGCCTTCGGCGGCCAGCGCCGCAAGCGGCGCCAGCATACCCAGGCCCAGCCCCGCGCCAAGCACACGGCGGCGGGAAGGGTGGCTGGCAGCCTGGCGGGCGATAGGGGTCATGCTCATGTCTCCTCCTTATGGAAATACGTCGGCTGCGCCCGGCCATCCGGGGCGCCCTGGGGGCGCCCTGGGGGCGCCCTGGG
>NZ_JTKZ01000488.1:0-1791 GCF_000799035.1 Delftia sp. ZNC0008 | reverse complement strand
CCGCGTCCACGCGCTCAAGCCGGGCTGCGGCTGGCTGCCGCCTTCATGGCTGTACGAGGAAGGCGTGCGCCGCGCGCTGCGCTCCCTGGCGCGCTCGGGCACGCTGGAGCTGACGGAGTACGCAACGCCGCTGGGCCACCCGGCACTGCGCCGCCTGCTGGCGCGGCGCATGGCCGCCATGGGGCTGGAGACCTCGCCCGAGCAGATCCTGCTGACGGAGTCGGGCACGCACTCCATCGACCTGGTCTGCCGTTTCCTGCTGGAGCCCGGCGATACGGTGCTGATCGACGACCCCTGCTATTTCAATTTCCATGCGCTGCTCAAGGCGCACCGCGTGCAGGCCGTGAGCGTGCCCTACACGCCGCAGGGGCCCGACGTGGCCCGGTTCGCCGACGCGCTGCAGGCGCATTCGCCACGCCTGTACATCACCAATTCGGCCATCCACAACCCGACGGGCGCCACGCTGTCGCCACTGGTGGCGCACCGCATCCTCAAGCTGGCCGACAGCTCGGACCTGGTGATCGTGGAGGACGACATCTTCTGCGACCTGGAGACCCATGCGGCGCCCCGGCTGGCGGCCTTCGACGGCCTGTCGCGCGTGATCCAGATCGGCAGCTTCTCCAAGACGGTGTCGGCCTCGCTGCGCTGCGGCTTCATCGCGGCGCGGCCCGACTGGACGCAGGACCTGGCGGACCTGAAGATCGCCACCAACTTCGGCGGCGGGCGCATGGCCGCCGACATCGTGCTGCGCACGCTGACCGACAGCGGCTACCGCAGGCACATGGAGTCCGTGCGGCTGCGGCTGGCGCAGGAGATGGAACGCACGGCCGCGCGGCTGCAGGCCCTGGGCATGAAGCCCTGGCTGGTGCCGCAGGCCGGCATGTTCCTGTGGTGCCAGTTGCCCGGGGGCATGGATGCCACGGCGCTTGCGCGCACCTGCCTGGAAGATGGCGTGGTGCTGGCGCCCGGCAATGCCTTCAGCCAGTCGCAGAGCGCAGGCGATTTCCTGCGCTTCAATGTGGCGCAGTGCTCGGATGCGCGGATCTTCGAGGTGCTGGCGCGGGCGCTGAAGGGCTAGGCCGGTTCAGCCTGCAGCAGGCCGCGCACCCGTGCCTGCACGTGTTCCAGGGACGGCGGCAGGTCGAACAGCACGCGGTAGACGATGGGCGCGGCCAGCGCGTCGATCAGGGTGTCCGCAGCGGGCATCGCCTCGCCACGCCGCGCTGCGCGCTCGCCGATCTGCGCCAGTTGCCCGCGCAGGATTTCCACGCAGGCGCAGGGCGTGTGCTCGTTGCCCGCTGCGGCGGCCATGTCGCGCAGCATGGTGCGGCCCAGCGGCGAGGCCGATTCCTCCAGGAACTGCTCGGCCCAGGCCAGCAGGTCGCCCTCCAGCGTGCCCGTGTCCAGCGGCGGCGCCGTGGGCCGGATGATTTCCACGGCCACATCGGCCAGCAGCTGCTGTAGGTCGCCCCAGCGCCGGTAGAGGGTGGACGGCGTCACGCCCGCCTGGGCGGCGATGAGCGGAAAGCTCAGTTCCTCGCGCGGCATGGTTTCCAGCAGGCCCTTGACGGTCTGGTAGACCGTGGCCTGGATGCGCGCGCTGCGTCCGCCGGGACGGGCGGGACCGCCTGTTTTAGAAAGGGATGGGACTTGCGTGCTCATGGTTATTAAAGCTAAAAATTTGCGTTAGCAGCGCACAAGCGCAGAATTCGCTAACGCAAAAACTTTGCATTAATTGTGCAGCGGGGCTCTTAACCATGTCGGTACTGCAACCATCCAACTCCAACGCGG
>NZ_JTKZ01000577.1:0-10581 GCF_000799035.1 Delftia sp. ZNC0008 | reverse complement strand
TGGCGCCATGGCATCGCCGGCCGGGCTGGCCTCGGTGGCGTCGCTGTCGCCCGCGTTCGCGCAGGAGGTGCAGCAGATGCTGCAGCAGCGCAACGATCCCTGGCTGCACATGGCGGCGGCCCAGGCTTCGGGCGCCCTGCCGCGCGAGCGCCGGGCCTTCGAGCACCAGTCGCATTTCTGTACCACCGAAGGCTGCCAGTACGAGGGCCGCGCGCCCTGTGCCCAGCCCTTTTGCAGCGAGATGAACCGGCTCTGGGACGTGTCGCGCACCGAGCGCAGCCGCTGAAAACTGACCGGGCCTGACGGTGGCGTGGTCATCGCCGGCCCCTGCTTTCATAATGCCGCCTGTTGCCCGCCACCTGCGCGGTTGACGTCTTTGGCCGGGATGTTTGACGAATGTGCAGCGATCATGCTGCGATCTGCATCCTGGCTGCCTTCAAGTCGCGGCTGGTCACCAGCCCGCCGCGCACCTTTCCAGCCACCCCCGTTGTGGCAGCCCCCGTCGCCGTTCGCGCATGCCCCCGGGCCGCGCCGGTGTTGTGCCATCTTTCATTTCAGGAACCCGTTCAGGATGCGTTGTACCTCCCGCTTGACCCTTGCCTCTCTCGCCATCGCTGCCGCCCTGCCGGTGGCCGCCCAGTCATCTGGCGCCGGCTCCAACGTCACCATCAGTGGCTATCTGGACGCGGGTGTGTTCCGGGATTTCGACAAGACCAGCAAGCTGGGAACGATTCAGCGCAGCAACCTGGCCATTGCCGGCTTCGAGGACCTGGGCGGCGGCCTGAAGGCCACCTTCCGCCTGAGCACGCGCTTCGACCTGGACACGGGCCTGACCGAGGACTATCCGAAGAAGCCCTTCTGGCATGACGAGTCCACCGTGGGCCTGCAGGGCAACTGGGGCCACCTGCGACTGGGCCGCGCGCTCAGCGCCATGTGGAGCCAGGAATGGCAGTTCGATCCCTGGGGCAACTTCAACCGTATCGCCTCGCCGGCCTGGCACATGGCCCACTACCTGACGCCCACCGACCGCGCCAGCAACAACGGCTCGCCCGAGTACGGCCGCATGTCCAACGGCGTGTTCTACGACTCGCCCAAGTTCGGCGGCTTTTCGCTGCACCTGAGCGCCTCGCCCGAGCGTACCGAGGCGCCCGGCCGCCAGGGCCGTGCGCGTTCGGTATCGGTCAACTACGACCAGGGCGCGGTGGCGGCCATGGTGGCGCACGAGCGCAACGGCAGCGGCGACACCGACCTGTACATGGGCGGCAAATACCGCATCGGCACGGCAGCGGTGATGCTGGCCTATGACCGCAGCAAGTCGGGCACGCCCGGCACGGGGCCCGACAAGTCGCGCATGGTGTCGCTGGGCGCCACCTACGGCATGGGCGCGACCACGCTCAAGGCCAGCTATGCGCGCCAGCGCCTGGACCGAGACACCAACAACATGCTGTCGCTGGGCGCCGAGTACGCGCTGTCCAAGCGCACCATGCTCTACACCAGCCTGGGTCATCAGCGCTACGAGAACCAGAGCTCGCGCACGGCCTTCGGCGTGGGCATGGCCCATTCGTTCTGATCAATGCGCTTCCCAGCGGCCTGACTGGGCTGCGCTGGTGATCCTGGCCAGGTCTGGAGCCGGCATGGGCTGAGGGGTGGCGGGCAGGGCGGTGAGTTCCATGCCGCGCTCCAGCTTGAAGACGCTCACGGCCTGCTGCAGGCCGTAGGCCTGTTCCTGCAGGGACTGTGCTGCTGCGGCGGCTTGCTCGACCAGGGCCGCGTTCTGCTGGGTGACCTGGTCCATCTGGGAGATGGCCTGGTTGATCTGCTCCAGGCCCGCCGTCTGCTCCACGCTGGCAGCGGTGATCTCTCCCATGATGTCGGTCACGTTGCGCACGCTGCTGACGATGTTCTGCATGGTCTGGCCGGCCTGCGCCACCAGGGCCGATCCGGTGCTGACCTTGCCGTTGGAGTCCTCGATGAGGAGCTTGATCTCCTTGGCTGCATCGGCGCAGCGTCGCGCCAGTGCGCGCACCTCGGCCGCCACCACGGCAAAGCCCCGGCCCTGCTCGCCCGCGCGCGCCGCCTCGACGGCGGCGTTGAGCGCGAGGATGTTGGTCTGGAAGGCGATGGCGTCGATCACGCCGATGATGTCGGCGATCTTGCGCGAGGAGGCATGGATGGCGTCCATGGTGTCCACCACCTGGGACACCACCTCGCCGCCTTGCTGGGCGACGGTCGAGGCCGAGGCTGCCAGCTGGTTGGCCTGGCGCGCGTTGTCGGTGTTCTGGCGCACGGTGACGGTGAGCTGCTCCATGGAGGCGGCCGTCTCCTGCAAAGAGCTGGCCTGGTGCTCGGTGCGCAGCGACAGGTCGTTGTTGCCCGAGGCGATCTGGCTGGAGGCCGTGGCGATCGAGTCCGTGCCGTTGCGCACCTGCCTGACGATGTGGATGAGGCTCTGGTCCATGCGGTGCAGCGCGTGCAGCAGCTGGCCTGTTTCGTCGGTGGTGGTGGCCTGGATGCGGCGCGTCAGGTCGCCTTCGGCCACGGCCTGGGCCACGCCCACGGCCTCGTTCAGTGGCCGCGCCACGATGCGCGCCAGCGTGAGTGCCAGTCCCAGTCCCAGCAGAATGCTGGCGCCCAGCAGGCCGACCACCCAGCCGCGTGCGCTGCGGTAGAGGGCATTGGCGTGGTCGTTGGCCTGCTGTCCGCCTTCGTGGTCGATCTGCACCATGCGGTCGATCTGGTCATACAGGCGTCGGCTCAGCTCCAGCGATTCGCCCTGGGCCAGCACCAGGGCTTCGTCCTTGCGGTCATTGCGCGCCAGGGCCATGACCATGGCGTGCTCCTTGGCGTACTCGTTGCGCAGCCGGCCCAGTTCGTCGTAGGCGGCCTTCTCCGGCGCGGAGCTGATGAAGCTGGCGTAGTTGTCGTAGCTGGTCTGGGTCTTCTTCCACAGCTCGCCCATGATCCTGTCGAAGGCCTCGATGTCCTGCTCGCTGGTGGATATCAGGTACTGCAGCTCGTTGACGCGGTAGCGGGCCGTGGTGGCGCGGATGTCGAGCAGCATGCGTGATGAAGGCATCCAGCGCGTGGCGATATCGATGGAGGCCTGGTTGATCCGGCTGAGCTGCAGCACGGCATAGAGGCCCACGAAGGTGGTCAGCGCCAGGACGGCCACGAAGGCCAGCAGCAGCTTGGAGGAGATCTTGAGGTTGCGAAAGGCTTGCATGGCGAAGTTCTGAAGTCGTATCCCTTGAACGGCAAGGGAGCAAAAAAAGGCGTGCAGCAGGGCACACCTGGCCTGCGGTGCAGAGCAAGGTGGAAAGGGATCAACGAAGGCAATGACGAAGGCCGGCGCGTGCGCTCAGGGGGGGAACCAGCCCGAGGTCCGGCAGATGCGGCCCTTGATGCGGGGTCTCATGGCGCAGGCCCTTCCAGGGCGGCAGGACTGCGGCTGGCCATGCGCGGGCCTGATGCAGGGCAGGGGCGGTGGATGCGGAAGATGCCGAGCCGTCCGCCTACACCTTTTGGCGCCCGGACGCCAGCTGCGGCCCGGTGCTTGGCGGCGGCTGCCGCCTTCTGCGCCCAGGTGCTGCGGATGGGTGTCCTAGGGATTTCGGACAGGAAAGAATTGGCTATGTGCATCTGTGGTGGGGATTATTTCCGCACCGCCAGATGATGAGAATGCTTCCTATCTGATTTTTGATAGGACGTGTCCTAAAAGCGGTTTGCGGGCGCGCGACACGGCCGTCCGCACCGTCTTCGCACCGTCTTCGCACCGGCTTTCGCTCCGTCATTTGTGCCGTCATGTGCGCCGGTGCGACGGGCCGGCCCCCAGCCTTCAGGACGTCAGGACAGCCGCGCGACAGCGTGTGCCAGGTGCCTGCCGATGCCGGTCGTTCAGACCACGCCCTGGTCGCGCAAGGCCTGCAGCTGCTGTGCATCCAGGCCCAGGCGCTGGCGCAGCACTTCGTCCGTGTGCTGGCCCAGGGCCGGCGGCGCATGGCGCAGCACGGTGGGCGTGTCCGACAGGCGCAGCGGGCTGGCCGTGGTCACTACGCGGTTGATGGTCTCGCCGGCAGGCGGCGTGGCGCCCGGGTAGCGTTCCTGCTCCACGCGCAGGCCGCGCGCACGCACCTGCGCATCGTCGAAGGCCTGGCCGATGTGGTTGATGGGGCCGCAGGGCACGGCCTTGTCCTCCAGCAGCGCGATCCATTCGGCCGTGGGCCGGCTGCGCGTGAGATCGGACATCAGCGGGATCAGCGCGTCGCGGTGGATGACGCGGCCGGCATTGGTGGCAAAGCGCTCGTCGCTCGCCCAGTCCGTGCCGGCCGCCTCGCAAAAGCGCGCGAACTGGCCGTCGTTGCCGATGGCCAGCAGCATGCGGCCGTCGGCCGTGGGGAAGTCCTGGTAGGGCACGACGCTGGGGTGGGTGTTGCCCTGGCGGCCCGGCACATGGCCGGTGTTCAGGAAGCCCGCGCCCTGGTTGGCCAGCACGGCCATGGCCACGTCCAGCAGGGCCATGTCGATGTGCTGGCCGCGTCCCGTGCGGTGGCGGGCCTCCAGTGCGCCCAGGATGGCCGTGGTGGCATACATGCCCGTGAACAGGTCGATCACGGCCACGCCCACGCGCAGCGGCCCGCCGCCGGGCTCGCCGTCGGCGCGGCCCGTGATGCTCATGAGGCCGCTCATGGCCTGCACCAGCAGGTCGTAGCCGGCGCGCGGCGCATAGGGCCCGGTCTGGCCGAAGCCCGTGACCGAGCAATAGATCAGGCGCGGGTTCAGCGCGCTCAGCGAGGCGTAGTCCAGGCCGTAGCGCTTAAGGCCCCCGGTCTTGAAGTTCTCCACCACCACGTCGCTTTGCATGGCCAGCTCGCGGATCAGCCGCTGGCCCTCGGCCGTGGCCATGTCCACGGTGACCGATCGCTTGTTGCGGTTGCAGGCCGCGAAGTACACGGCGTTGTCCGAGGGATTGCCTTGCGCATCGGGAAAGAAGGGCGGGCCCCAGTGGCGCGTGTCGTCGCCCTCGCCGGGCTTTTCGATCTTGATCACGTCGGCCCCCATGTCGGCCAGGTTCTGGGTGCACCAGGGGCCGGCCAGCACGCGCGAGAGGTCGAGCACGCGCAGATGGCCCAGCGCTCCTGCGGTCTGGGTGGCCGTGGTGTGGATGGGGCTGGGGGAGGGGGTTTCTGTGTGGTTCATGGGCTGAGGCGGCTATCCCGGGCAGATGGGCCCATGCTACGGCGCGCGGGCCTGCTGCGGCTTCGCATTTGTGAAAGCGCGCGTTCGCGCACGGGCCGGCACTGCGGTTTGTACTGACGCGCGCGGCTCAGTGCCGGAGCCTGCGGCTTTCTACAATGCCGGATGGCCATGCATTTCGATCTTGTGGATCTGCGCCTCATGGTGCACATCGCCGACGCCAACAGCATGACGCGTGGCGCGGAACTCTCCTTCATCTCCCTGCCGGCGGCCAGCACCCGCATCAAGAACCTGGAGGAGAGCATCGGCACCAAGCTGCTGTACCGCACCAGCCAGGGCGTGACGCTGACGCCGCCGGGCCAGGCCTTCGTCACCCATGCGCGCATGGTGCTGGGCCAGATCGAGCACCTGCGCGGCGACATGCAGGAGTACGTGCGCGGCATCAAGGGCCATGTGCGGGTGTTTGCCAACACCACCTCGCTGGGCGAGTTCCTGCCGCCCGTGCTGCGCCACTACCTGCGCCGCAATCCCGACGTGAACATCGACCTGCGCGAGCGCCTGTCGCACGACATCGTGCGTGCCGTGACCGAGGGGCAGACCGACATCGGCATCGTCGCCGGCCTGGTGCGCACCGAGAACCTGGAGACCCTGCCCTACCGCCGCGACCGCCTGGTGCTGGTGGTGCCGCGCGGCCATGCGCTCGATGGCGAGATGCAGATGGCCTTTGCCGACACGCTGGACCTGGACCATGTGGGCCTGCACGAATCCAGCGCCATCCACGCCTTCCTGCGCCAGGCCAGCGACCAGCTGCACCGGCCCATCAAGCAGCGCATCCAGGTGGGCAACTTCGAGACGGCCTGCCGCATGATCGAGTCCGGCGTGGGCGTGGGCGTGCTGCCCGAGTCGGCCGCCAGCCGCCATGCGCATTCCATGGACATCGCCATCGTGCCGCTGTCCGATGCCTGGTCGGTGCGCGAGATGCAGATCTGCGTGCGCAGCCTGGAGGCCCTGCCGTCCTTCGCCCAGGAGCTGGTGGAGCTGCTGGTGGCCGACGCACAGGGCCGGCTCACGCTGGAGTAGCTTGGACTCAACTATTCAGTGCTTGCGCACGGCCTACGCAACTGGCGTGTTCCAAGCGCGAGACGCCGAGCAAGGGCCGCCCCGCAGCGAGGGCGTCGTCCCCCTCCCGCGAAGCGAGAGAGGGGGAAGCGGCGTAGCCGCTCAGGGGGTGTTCATACCGTCGGTGCCAGCCAGTATTTGAAGGTGCCGGTGGCCGTGGCCACGAGCTTTCCGTCTTCATCGAGCAACTGCGCCGCGCAGCTGCACAGGCTGCGGCTGGCGTGCACCACCCAGCCTTCGGCCAGCAGCGCGCCCTTGCCCGGGCGGTGGAAGCGGCTGCTCATCTCCACCGTCACGGCGGTCTGCGATGGCGCACCGGGCAGCTCGCCCGCGGCGCGCGACATCACGGAGTCCAGCAGCGTCATGAGCACGCCGCCGTGCGCGGCGGGCAGCTGGTTGAGCAGTTCCTCGCGCATGTGGGGCAGGCGCACATGGACCTTGCCGGGCGGCGCGGGCACCTGCGAGGCGCCGATCAGCCGCATGAAGGCATTGCGGTCGGGGGGCGGTGCACTCATGTGGCTCATGCGGCGCGCGCCTCGCGCACCATGTTGCGCGCGATGATGACCTGCTGGATCTGGGTCGTGCCTTCGTACAGGCGGAACAGCCGCACGTCGCGGTAGAAGCGCTCGATGCCGAACTCGGCCAGGTAGCCCGAGCCGCCCAGGATCTGCACGGCGCGGTCGGCCACGCGGCCCACCATCTCGGTGGCGAACATCTTGCAGCACGAGGCCTCGGTGGAGACGTTGCGGCCCTCGTCACGGCGGCGCGCTGCGTCGATCACCATGCACTCGGCCGCATACAGCTCGGCCTGGCTGTCGGCCAGCATGGCCTGCACCAGCTGGAACTCGCAGATGGGCTGGCCGAACTGCTTGCGCTCCAGCGCATAGTTCAGCGCGTCGCGCAGGATGCGCTGCGCCACGCCCACGCTCACGGCCGCGATGTGGATGCGGCCCTTGTCCAGCACCTTCATGGCGGTCTTGAAGCCCTGGCCTTCCTTCAGGCCGATGAGGTTGGCCGCCGGCACGCGCACGTTGTCGAAGAATACGTCGCAGGTGTGCGCGCCCTTCTGGCCCATCTTCACGTCGTTCTTGCCGAAGCTGATGCCCGGCGACTTCGCATCCACGATGAAGGCCGAGACGCCGCCCGCGCCCTTGTTGGCCGGGTCGGTGCGCGCCATCAGCGTGAACATGCCCGCATGCGGCGCATTGGTGATGAAGCGCTTGTTGCCGTTGACCACATAGTGGTCCCCGTCCCTGATGGCGGTGGTGCGCAGCGAGGCCGCATCCGAGCCCGCCTCGGGCTCGGTCAGCGCGAACGAGGCCATGATCTCGCCCGTGGCCAGCTTGGGCAGCCAGGCCGCCTGCTGCTCGGGTGTGCCGTCGATGAGGATGCCCTGCGAGCCTATGCCCACGGTCGTGCCGATCACCGAGCGGAAGGCCGGCGCGGTCTGGCACAGCTCGAAGAGCACGCGCACCTCTTCCTCCATGGTCAGCTCCAGCCCGCCGAACTGCTCGGGGATGGTCATGCCGAACAGGCCCAGGTTGCGCATCTCCTGCACGATGGACTCGGGAATCTCGTCGGTCTCGGCCACTTCGTTCTCGGCGGGCACCAGGCGCTCGCGCACAAATCGGCGCACGCTGTCCAGCAGGGCTTCGAGGGTTTCTTGGTCGCGGATCATTGCGGTGTGCTTCCTGTGCGGTTCAGAGGGTTTCGGCGGTTCCCAGCACCGCCGTGGATTGGCTGGACAGCGTGCCGCCGTTGCCGTGCACCACGGCCGTGCGGTGGCGTCCCAGCTGGCGCTGGCCGGCCTCGCCGCGCAGCTGGCGCACGGCCTCGATCAGCGCAAAGATGCCGTACATGCCCGGGTGCACGCAGGACAGGCCGCCGCCGTTGGTGTTGACGGCCAGCCGCCCGCCGGGCGCAATGCCGCCCCCGGACACGAAGGCGCCGCCCTCGCCCTTGGCGCAAAAGCCCAGGTCCTCCAGGAACAGCAGGGTGTTGATGGTGAAGGCGTCGTAGACCTGGGCCATGTCCATGTCGGCAGCGGTGAGCCCGGCCATGGCAAAGGCCTGGACGCCCGACTGCGCGGCAGCCGTGGTGGTCAGGTCGGGCATGCAGGAGATCTGGCGGTTCCAGATGGCCGTGGCATTGCCCAGCACGTAGACGGGGGGGCGCGGCAGGTCGCGGGCGCGCTCGCCGCGCACCAGCACGATGGCGCCTGCGCCGTCCGTCACCAGGCAGCAGTCGCGCACGCTCAAGGGGCTGGCGATGGGGCGGGCCGAGAGCACGTCCTCGATGGTCAGCGGGTCGCGCATGAAGGCTTCGGGGTTGAGCTGGGCCCAGGCACGCGCGGCCACGGCCACCTCGGCCAGTTGCTCGCGCGTGGTGCCGAACTCGTGCATGTGGCGCGCGGCCGCCAGCGCATAGGCGGTCACGGGCAGCACGGGCTCGTAGGGGAACTCATAGGGCTGCGGGTCCAGGAAACGCCGCGCCGCCTGGCCTTCCTTGCGGCCGAAGGTGGCCGAGCGCTGGGCGCTGCCGTAGCACACCAGCACGGCCTTGCACTGGCCGGCCTCCAGCGCGCGGATGGCGGGCAGCAGGTGGGCGATGAAGCTGCTGCCGCCGATCATCGTGCCGTCCACGTAGGTGGGGTTGATGCCCAGGTGCTCGATCACGGGCATGGTCCACATGCTGGCGTTGACGCTGCAGGTGGCCAGGCCGTCGATGTCCTGCATGGTCAGGCCGGCATCGGCCACGGCCGCATGGGCGGCGCGCACCAGCAGGGTCATGTCGTCCATGCCGGGTGCCTCGCCGCAGCCATAGGTGGCGGCGCCTGCAATGGCCACGCGCCCGCGCAGCGGGCGGTTCACGGCGGCGGCGTCCAGGGTGGATTGGGGGATACGGGCGCTCATGCTGCACCTCCATGGGAAGCCTGTGGAGCCGGTTGCAGCGCGGGCTGGAACAGCACCAGGCCGCGTCCGTCCTTGCTCGCCACATGGGCGCTCACGCGCTGGCCTATGCGCACGTCGGCCGGCGCAATGCCTTCGACGCGGCCCATCATGCGCACTCCTTCGTCCAGGTCGATCAGGGCCACGTTGTAGTCGCCGCCGGCATCGCTCTTGCGTGCGACGGTGGAGGTGGAGTAGACCGTGCCCTGGCCGCTGGCGCGCACCCAGCGCAGCGGGCTGGCACCGCAGTGCGGGCACAGCTCGCGCGGGGTGAAGACATGGCGCGTGCATTGCGGGCACTGCTGTATGCAGAAACGGCCGGCATCGAGTTCGGCCTGGTAGTGGGTCTGTGCGCTCAGGTGCATGGGCGGTGTTTCCATTCTTTGTGTTCTTGGCGCTGCGCCCGGCGGCATGCAGGGCAGCGGCTGTCCGCCAGCATGCCCGCATCGCGGGGCCGCTTCAATTCGCCAATCTGGAAGGGTGGCTTCACCAGCGCCGGCGTCCGGCTGTCAACCCAGGGTTGCTGCCTAGGCGGGCCGGCAGGCACGGCTGCTATGGTGTTTATGCATTCCCGGCCTTTTCTTCATACCCGCCCTGCGCCGCCTGCCGGCGCACCGAGGGCGCGCCGCCGCTTTGTCACGGCGTGGCGCCACATGAAGGCCGGCAATGGCGTGCCGCACCCCGGCCCGTTCTCCGCTGTCGATCCCCACCCACCCAGGAGGTTTTTGCACATGACGGATACGCTGATCAAGGTGGACCTGAACCGCCCGCCCACCGACAACGAAAGGGTCCACAACCGCTGGCACCCGGACATTCCCATGGCCTGCTGGGTCCAGCCCGGCGACGACTTCATCCTGGAGACCTACGACTGGACCGGCGGCTTCATCAGGAACAACGACAGCGCCGACGATGTGCGCGACATCGACCTGACCACGGTGCACTACCTGTCCGGCCCCGTGGGCGTGAAGGGCGCCCAGCCCGGCGACCTGCTGGTGGTGGACCTGCTGGACATCGGCGCCAAGCCCGACAGCCTCTGGGGCTTCAACGGCTTTTTCTCCAAAAACAATGGCGGCGGCTTCCTGACCGACCATTTCCCCTCGGCCCAGAAATCGATCTGGGACTTCAAGGGCATGTTCACCAGCTCGCGCCACATACCAGGCGTGAACTTCCCCGGCCTCATCCATCCCGGCCTCATCGGCTGCCTGCCTGACCGGCCCATGCTGGAGATGTGGAACGAGCGCGAGCGCGCCCTGATCGCCACCGATCCCGAGCGCGTGCCCGGCCTGGCCAACCCGCCGTCGGCCGGCACGGCCCACATGGG
>NZ_JTKZ01000499.1:0-425 GCF_000799035.1 Delftia sp. ZNC0008 | reverse complement strand
CCGCGTCGCGGTCGTGCCAGACGGCAGACAGCTCACGCAGGGGATCGAAGAAGCTGGGCGCCAGCAGCAGCACGAACAGCGCCTGGCCCAGGCTCAGTGTCTGGCCCCAGCTGCCAAAGGGCAGATGGCCCAGCAGGTGAAAGCCCACGTACACGGCCACCATGGCCACGCCCAGGGCCGAGAACAGCTCCAGCACCGCGGAGGACAGAAAGGCGATGCGCAGCACGCGCATGCTGCGTTCGCGCAGGGATTCGGCATTGGCGCGCAGCCGCTGCGCCGTGGCATCCACCGCGCCCAGGGAGCGCAGGGTGGACAGGCCGCGCAGCCGGTCAAGCAGGAAGGCGTTCATGCCGCCCAGCTCCACCATCTGCGCCTGGCTGGCCGCCTTGGCGCGCCAGCCGACGATGGCCATGAACAGCGGGATC
>NZ_JTKZ01000126.1:0-1818 GCF_000799035.1 Delftia sp. ZNC0008 | reverse complement strand
CCGCGTGGCCGTGGGCACGCTGATCGGCCTGCTGGCCGGGGCCACGGGCGGGCGCACGGAAGATGCGCTGATGCGCCTGGTCGATGTGCTGCTGGCCGTGCCTTCGCTGCTGCTGTCGCTGACCATCATCATCGTGCTGGGCTTTGGCACCATCAACGCGGCCATTGCCGTGGGCGTGGTCTCGGTGGCCAGCTTCGCGCGCCTGGTTCGCTCGGAGGTGGTGCGCGTGCGCCGCTCCGACTACGTGGAGGCCGCTTTCGGCAGCGGCGGGCGCTTTGCCGCCGTGCTGTGGCGCCATGTGCTGCCCAACTCGCCGACCTCGGTCATCGCCATGGCGGCGCTGCAGTTCGGCTCGGCGATCCTTGCGATTTCCACGCTGGGTTTTCTGGGCTACGGCGCGCCGCCGCCCACGCCCGAATGGGGGCTGCTGATCGCCGAGGGCCGCAACTACATCGCCACCGCCTGGTGGCTGACCACAGCGCCGGGCCTGATCGTGGTGGCCGTGGTGCTGGCGGCCAACCGCATCGCCACGGCCTTCGCACGGAGGCCTGCATGAGCGCCGCCATCGAGGAACGCATCCACGCCGCACCAGCGGTGGCAACCACCGCCCCCGTGCTCGAAGTGCAGGACCTGGCCGTGGCCTACCGCGATGCCGCAGGCCAGGCACAGCGCGTGGTGCACGGCGTGTCGTTTTCCGTGGCGCAGGGCGAGGTGGTCGCCCTGGTCGGCGAATCGGGTTCGGGCAAGACCACCACGGCCCAGGCCGTGATCGGCCTTTTGGCCGACAACGGCCACCGCGAGCACGGCAGCATCCGCCTGCAGGGCACCGAGGTCTCGGGCTGGCCGGCCGCACGCTGGAACGCCATCCGCGGCCGCGTGGTCAGCCTGGTGCCGCAAGACCCCACCATGTCGCTGAACCCCGTGCGCACGGTGGGCGACCAGGTGGGCGAGATCCTGCGTATCCACGGACTGCGCGACCGCACGGCCGTGGAGGCACGCGTGCTGGAACTGCTGGCCCGCGTGGGCCTGTCCCAGCCCGCGCTGCGCGCACGCCAGTATCCGCACGAACTGTCGGGCGGCATGCGCCAGCGCGTGCTGATCGCCATCGCCATCGCGCTGCGGCCCGCCCTCATCATTGCCGACGAGCCCACCAGCGCGCTGGACGTGACCGTGCAGCGGCGCATCCTGGACCTGATCGACGCGCTGCGCCGCGAGACCGGCACGGCCGTGCTGCTGGTCACGCATGACCTGGGCGTGGCGGCCGACCGCTCGCACCGCCTGGTCGTCATGCAGGGCGGCCGCATCCAGGAGCAGGGCCCCACGCTGGAGCTGCTGCGCAATCCGCAAAGCGCCTATACGCGGCGGCTGCTGGCCGATGCGCCTTCGCTGGCGCCCGCGCCGCGCCGCACGCCCAGGCCCGCCACGGCCGATGACTGGGCCATCGAGGTCGAGGACCTGGTGCACGAGTTCGCGGCGCCTGGCCATGCCTCCGCCCACGGGCGCGGCATCTTCCGCGCCGTGGACGGCGTGTCGCTGCGCGTGCGCCGGGGCAGCACGCATGCCATCGTGGGCGAGTCGGGCTCGGGCAAGACCACCACCATCCGCGCCATCGTGGGCCTGGGCCGGCCCACGGCGGGCCGCATCCGCATCGAAGGCACCGAGGTCACGGGCCTGCGCGGCGAGGCCCTGCGCCAGCTGCGCCGCCGCGTGCAGCTGGTCTACCAGAACCCGTTCAGTTCGCTGGACCCGCGCCAGAGCGTGTTCGACATCATCGAGGAGCCCCTGCTGAACTTCGACCCGCTGCCGGCCGATACGCGG
>NZ_JTKZ01000687.1:0-1188 GCF_000799035.1 Delftia sp. ZNC0008 | reverse complement strand
CCGCGTTGGACCCGGGCCACGGCGGCGAGGACCCCGGCGCCACCGGCCCCAGCGGCACGCGCGAGAAGGATGTGGTGCTCAAGATCGCCCACCTGCTGCGCGACCGCATCAACAACACCCGCATCGGCGGCAGCCCCATGCGCGCCTTCATGACGCGCGACGCCGACTTCTTCGTGCCGCTGGCCACCCGCGTCGAGAAAGCCCGGCGCGTTCAGGCCGACCTTTTCATCAGCATCCATGCCGATGCCTTCACAACGCCGGCCGCGCGTGGCGCCAGCGTCTTTGCGCTCAGCGACAAGGGCGCCTCCAGCACGGCCGCGCGCTGGCTGGCCAACAAGGAAAACCAGTCCGACCTCGTGGGCGGGCTGAACATGGGCTCGCAGGACCAGCACGTGCAGCGCATGCTGCTGGACATGAGCACCACGGCCCAGATCAAGGACAGCCTCAAGCTCGGCGGCGCCCTGCTGGGCGAGATCGGCAACATGGCCAAGCTGCACAAGCCGCGCGTGGAGCAGGCCGGCTTTGCCGTGCTCAAGGCGCCCGACATCCCCAGCGTGCTGGTGGAGACCGCCTTCATCAGCAACCCCGAGGAAGAAGCCCGGCTGCGCAGCAGCGCCTACCAGGTGCAGCTGGCCGACGCGCTGATGCGCGGCATCCGCAACTACTTCGCGCACAACCCGCCGCTGGCCCGCAGCCGCTCCGTCTGAGCCGCGAGGGTTGCCACAGGCACGGCGGCATGCCGTCCGCCGCCGCTGTCGGACAGGCAGGACCGGACGCTTCCAAACCGCCCGGCCCCAGCTCGGGCAACTCTCCTACCACGGCCGCAGGCCGTGAATGAGAGCATGCCAACATGTTCCACACAATGCTTGCGCCACCATCCATCCGCCGAAGCAACGCAGGCCACGACAGGAGATGAACATGAAGACACGCCTTTATTCCATTGCCGCCGCTGCCGCCATTGCCTTGTTCTCTGCCGGCTGTTCCACCAACCCCAGCAACGCCCAGATCGGTACCGGCGTCGGCGCCGTGGCCGGTGGTGTGGTGGGTGACGCACTGTTCGGCAGCACGCTGGGCACCGTGGGCGGCGCAGCCGCCGGCGCACTCATCGGCAACGAGGTGGGCAAGCGCAACGACCGCCGCTGACCGCTGCCGCCGCCGTTCGGCCACTGAACGAAAAAGCCCCTTGCG
>NZ_JTKZ01000570.1:0-1056 GCF_000799035.1 Delftia sp. ZNC0008 | reverse complement strand
CCGCGTAGCCGCCTTCGCCGCCATCACCGGCCGGCGGCGTTGCCGCATACACGGGACGCACGGGGCCCAGCCGCCAGCCCAGGCCCGGTGCGCCGGCCACGGGCTGCTGCACGTAGCGGCGCGGCGGGCGTTCGCGTTCGGGGATGACGGGTGCGGGAGAGGCGTGCACGGGTGCGGGAGGCGGTGTCGCCTGGACCGGCGCCTGAACAGGCACCTGAACGCGTACGGGCGTTGGCGCGGCGACAGGCGACGATGCAGCAGACGCCGGTGCATCAGGCGCCGGTGCATCAGGCGCCGGGAGGGGCGCCGCTGCAGGCGCATCGGAGGGCGCAGCCAGGGCCTCGGACAGCACGGCGGGCGCGGTCTCGGGTTCGGGCAGCCAGACAGTGATGCCCATGGCATGCAGCATGGCCCGCTGGCGGGTGTCTAGATTCAGGGCCATAGCTTGAGGCTCATGAGCACGGCATGCTCGCGCGGGCCGTCGTGCATGGGGTAGTAGTTCTTGCGCAGGCCCACCTCCTGGTAGCCATGCGCGGCGTAGATGCTGCGTGCGCGGACATTGCTCTCGCGCACTTCCAGCCAGATCCATTGGGCCTGGCGCTGGCGCGACCACAGGGCCAGGGCGTCCAGCAGGATGCGGGCCCAGCCCTGGCGCTGGCGCGCCGGGGCCACGGTGATGTTGAGCAGGTGCACCTCGTCGAGCACGATCATGGCGACGAAGTAGCCGACCAGCCCGCCCTGGGCATCCACCAGCAGCTGGGTTTCATAGCCGGCCGCCATGGCGTCGATGAAGTTGCCGCGCGTCCAGGGATGGGAATAGGCCTGCTGCTCCACGGGCAGCAGCGTGTCCAGCCACAGCACGTTCAGCGGCTCGAAGCGCACGCTGTCCCGCTCCGACGCCAAGGCGTCGGTCAGGGGCGGCAGCGGCCGCGAGGGCTGTGGCGTGTGCGTGCTCATGCCTGGGCAGGAGGGGTCTCTGTGGTCTGCACGGGTGAAGCAAGCGCGGCTGCCGCCTTGGCAGCCTCGCGCTCGGCCGTGGTCTGCGCGACTACGCGG
>NZ_JTKZ01000552.1:0-480 GCF_000799035.1 Delftia sp. ZNC0008 | reverse complement strand
CACGGTCTCCAGCAGGCCGCCGACCAGGCCGGTGTCGCCCGTGAGGCCGCCCAGCAGGCCACCGTCGCCGCCGACCACGCCGCCAGCCACGCCGCCAACCACGCCGCCCAGTAGGCCGTCGCCTCCCGTCAGACCGGCCAGCACGCCGTTGACGGTGCCGATCACCGGCTGCAGTGCCTGGCCCTGGACCTGCGTCAGGCCGTTGGCCAGGTCCGTCACCACGCCCAGCGGGCCGCCGTTCACCTGGGTCACGCCTTCGACCAGGCCCGTGACCACGGACAGGGCGCCGGTGCCGGGGTTGATCACCGCATCCAGCACCTGGCCCACAGGCGCTCCGGCCGTGCCGCCGAGCAGGTCATCGACGGTGTTCTGCACCGTGGTGACCAGACCTTCGCCGCTGCCTGTGCCGCCACCCGGGACCAGGCCGCCCAGCAGCCCGCCGACCAGGCCGTCCTCGCCGAGCACGCCACCCAGCAGGCC
>NZ_JTKZ01000606.1:0-2021 GCF_000799035.1 Delftia sp. ZNC0008 | reverse complement strand
CCTCCTCGCCCATGGACACGACGGCCAGCCCCAGCCCCCTGTCCAGCAGGCTGCGCGCGGCGGCCAGCAGCGCGTCGCGGCCGTCCAGGCGCAGGCCGGTGGCGGCCTGCAACTCCTCCCGGTTGGGCTTGATGGCCCAGGGCATGGCCGCATGGGGTGCCGCCAGGGCAGCAGCCAGGGGGCCCTCGCTGGTGTCCAGCAGCACGTCGGCACCGGCGGCCACGGCCTGGGCCTGGAGCCGGGCCCAGCTGTCCGCAGGCAGGCCGGCCGGCAGGCTGCCCGACAGCACGACGGCCAGGCCGGGCCGCAGATACCGGGCCAGCGTGGACATGACGGCGTCCAGATGCGCTTCGGCCAAGGCCAGGCCCGGCAGGTTGATGTCCGTGGTCTGGCGTCCGCCGTCGGCCACCAGCTTGATGTTGGTGCGCGTCTGGCCCGGCACGCGCAGGCAGGCGTCGGCAATGCCGCGCTGGGCGAACAAGGCCTCGAACATGCCGGCGTTGTCACTGCCCAGCACGCCCAGCGCGGCCGTGGAAATGCCCAGGCCCGCCAAGGCGGCGGCAACATTGATGCCCTTGCCGCCCGGCGCCTGCACGCTGCCCAGCGCGCGCTGCACCTGGCCGGGCAGCAGCGCGTCCAGGGTCACAAGCTGGTCTATGGCCGGGTTCAGGGTCACGGTAATGGCTTGCGGGGCGTTCATGCCGTCACCTCCTTGGCCAGTGCCCGCACCTGCGCGGCATCCTCGCAGCCGAGCGCCCTGTCTGCGAGCGCCTGCAGCTGCCGCAGGCTGGCCGCGCGCAGGCCGGCCTTGACACCGGCGATGTCGTTGGGCGTCATCGACAGCTCGCCCACCCCCAGCCCGGCCAGCAGCAGCGCACCGAACGGGTCGCCGGCCAGTCCGCCGCAGACGCCCACGGGGCGCGCGCAGGTGGCAGCGCCCTGCACGGTGGCACGCACCATCCGCAGCACGGCCGGATGCAGGCTGTCGGCCTCGGCCGCCAGTTGCGGGTTCTGGCGGTCCATGGCCAGCACGTACTGGGTCAGGTCGTTCGTGCCGATGGAGAAGAAATCGGCATGGCGGGCCAGTGCGTCGGCCTGCACGGCGGCGGCGGGCACCTCGATCATGATGCCCAGCGGCAGGACCGGGGCGTCCAGTTCGGCGCGCAGCCGTTCGCAGGCCGCGCGCAGCGCCAGCAGTTCCTGCACGCTGGTGACCATGGGAAACATCACGGACAGCCTTGCGCCATCGCGGGCCGCCCGGTACAGGGCGCGCATCTGGGGCTCCAGCAGGTCGGGGCGGCGCAGCAGCAGCCGCGCGCCGCGCACGCCCAGGAAGGGGTTGTCCTCGCGCGGCAGCTCCAGGTGGGCGACCTGCTTGTCGCCGCCGATGTCCAGCGCGCGAACGATCAGCGGCCGGCCCTCCAGCGCCTGCGCCATGGCGCGGTAGGTTTCGTACTGCTCGTCCTCGCCGGGCGTGCTGCCGCGCTCCAGGAACAGGAATTCCGTGCGCATCAGGCCCACGCCCTCGGCGCCCTGGGACAGGGCCAGCGGCACCTGCTCGGGCAGGTTGACGTTGGCGCAGACTTCGATGCGCACGCCATCGGTGGTGATGGCAGGCAGGCTGCGCTGCGCGGCCACGCGTTCCTGCAGTGCCTGCTGCTCGGCCATGTGGGCACGCGCCGAAGCCAGGTCCTGCTCCGAGGGATCAAGGTAGATGCGGCCGTTGGCGCCATCGACGATGGCCAGGGCCCCATCGGCCATGCCCAGCACGCCGCCGCCTGCCGCCACGGCGGCCGGCAGCCCCAGCGTGCGCGCGAGTATGGCCGTGTGCGAGGTGGGGCTGCCCTGCGCCGTGACCAGCGCGGCCACGCGCGCCGTGTCCAGCTGGGCGGTTTCCGAGGGAGAAAGATCGGCCGCGACCAGGATGCAGCCGCCTTCCGGCAGGCCCTCCGGCCCCGCCGCTGCCAGCGAGGGCTGCAGTTGCACGAGCACGCGCCGGCCCACGTCGCGCAGGTCGGCGG
>NZ_JTKZ01000403.1:0-989 GCF_000799035.1 Delftia sp. ZNC0008 | reverse complement strand
GTCTTTGTGCAGCGGGACTGCGCTGATGTTTATTGCAACGGCGCGTGAAATCCGCGAAATCCGTGAATTCCGTTGTGGGCGCCTCAGCAGGCCATCGCCCTCTTCAACCATTCAGCAAAGGCCGCGCATTCCCAGCGGTCCATGGTGCCGGTGCGCCAGCACAGGTAGTGGGCATGGGGGCTGGCCGTGTCCATGTCGAACAGGCGCACCAGGGTGCCGTTGTCCATCCAGGGTGCGCCCAGCTTGTGGCGCACCAGGGCAATGCCCATGCCGGCCGAGGCCGCGTCGCACATCAGGCCGATGTCGTTGAACTGCGAGCCCTCGTGCGGCTCGGGCCAGTCCAGGCCGGTGGCGCCGAACCAGGTGCGCCAGGGCTCCAGCGGGCTGCGCAGCAGGGGCATGCCTTCCAGGTCCTGGGGCTGCTCGAAGGGGCCATGCTCGCGGATGAAGGCCGGCGAGGCCAGCGGCGTGACCACGTCGCGCGCCAGTTCGATGTGCTCCACGTCGGCGTAGTGGCCGGGGCCGAAGCGCACCATCAGGTCGGCATCCTCGGCCACCACGTCCAGCAGCGGGATGGAGACCTGCAGGGCGATGTCGATCTCGGGATAGGTTTCCGTGAACTGGCGCAGGCGCGGGATCAGGATCACGCGCGCAAAGGTGGGCGTGACGGCGAGCTTGAGCCTGCGGCGGCCCGGTGCCGTGACCTCGCCCGGAAAGCGCTGCAGCGCGCCCAGGCCCTCGCGCACGTGGGACAGGTAGGCGCTGCCTTCGGTGGTGAGCGAAAAGTCCGAGCGGCCGAACAGCCGCGTGCCCAGGATCTGCTCGAGCTGGCGCACGCGGTGGCTGACGGCGCTGGGCGTGACGCACAGCTCCTCGGCCGTCTGCGTCACGCTGCGCAGCCGCGCCAGCGCCTCGAAAGTGAGCAGGCACTGTATGGGCGGGATGCGGCGGGCGCCGCTGCCGGGCGGGGCAAAGCCGCTGCCGGCGGC
>NZ_JTKZ01000308.1:0-322 GCF_000799035.1 Delftia sp. ZNC0008 | reverse complement strand
CTTCCGCGAGGATTCCACGCGCGTGCCCTATGGCTACGTGCGCGGGCTGATCTACCAGCAGGACAGTTTGAACAGCGGCACGGCGCTCATGCGCTGGGGACTGTCTGCCTACCGGGTCGAGAACACAAAGGGCGCGACACAGATGCCGGACGCAGTCCTGCGGCGAACCATCGGCCGGCGCAACGCCCATGTGGTGCTGGATCAGGAGCACATGGCAAAGCCTGGCGCGCGCTTCGAGGTCAAGCGGGATGTGCAACTCACCGAGCAGCAGCACCAGCTCATGAACGACTGCCGCGCGGTCTTCGAGCAGCTGTCCGCGGCG
>NZ_JTKZ01000127.1:0-661 GCF_000799035.1 Delftia sp. ZNC0008 | reverse complement strand
CCGCGTCCGTGCTGGGGCTGTCGGGAGTTCGGGCGTGGCATGGTGGCTGGGAAAAGTGGCGTGACTCCCCGTATGCCGAACAAGCCCTGCCCATCCTGCAAGTTCCGCTGGACTTTTTTTGCGCTGCCGCTGAGATTTTCTCCCTTATTTCCCGTTGATCATCAGGTGGAGTAAGGCTGGATTGCTATGGTTTTATTTTTCCAGCCAACGCATCAGGACACCACCACCGGCCTGGGCTGGCGCGTTCCCGCCAGCGCCAGGCCCGCGAACAGCATCAGCATCAGGCCGTAGGCATAGGTGACCGGCAACAAGCCGAAGCGCGCGGCGGCCATGCCCGCCGCGATGGCCGGCATGCTGAACGCCAGGTAGCTGGCGATGTAGATGGCCGAGATCAGGGCGCCGCGCTCGTGCGGCTCGGCCAGCGGGATCACGCTGCGCAGCGCGCCCTGGAAGCCCACGCCGAAGCCCGCGCCCGCCACCACTGATGCCCCCAGCACCAGGGGCAGGCTTTGCAGATGGGCGCCGACCAGCAGCAGGGCCACCCCGGCCAGCAGGCCGCTGCCGCCGAACTGCAGCATGGCGCGCGGCGCGCGGCTGCGCAGCGTCCAGATGGCGGCGGCGGCGCTCAGCGTGTTGATGCACACGGCAAAGCTGGCAGCGA
>NZ_JTKZ01000702.1:0-2850 GCF_000799035.1 Delftia sp. ZNC0008 | reverse complement strand
ACCGCCTTTGGCAGAAGGCACGAAGGCTGGGATCAGGGGTTGTAGCTGTCGCCACAGTTCTTTGCTTACGGGTCGTCGTGCCATGAGGGCAGCGAGCATAACGTTCTGCGGGGGCTTCTGACCAACTTATGTTAACCGCTCTTAGTCCATCCCAGAGCATCGTGCAGTTCTACTCGTTATTCTCGCTTGCAGATTTTGCACAATAAAGCATATACAGCTTGGCGTCAGTAAATAAATTAACACCTAATCAAAAATTAAAAATAGCTTGAGAATAATTCAAACCCAATGCCATGAAGAATATATTAAAACATCTGATATTATTATTTCAAATAGATTGCGCTAAGCTAATTTAATTTTTCTAATGAAAGCATTCGAGCAATTGCCTCGGAATTTTCAGGGCGGCCGAAATACCAACCCTGACAGGAGATTTCATCTGAATATTGAGCCAACATAGAGACTTGTTGTTCTGTCTCAACCCCTTCAAATACAAGCTTTACTCCAAGTCGACGTGCTATAGCTATTATTTCCGGAATTATTGAGCCTTTCTCGCCATCTATATCCATAGGCAGAAAAGATCGATCAACTTTTAGATAGTCAATTGGAAAATTTTGCAATTGTGAAAGACTGGAGTATCCAGTTCCAAAATCATCCATATAAATCACATGACCCATACCATGAATAAGCTCTAATATTGGAAGAATTTCTCGTAATTCAGCTTTAGTCCGCTCAGTTAACTCAAAACCAATATGCTTGCGAGGAATTGATTTCGGCCAATATTTTTTCAACGCATTTAACAGACTTCCATCAATGAGCTCCGGCGAGCTCACATTAATTGAAACTCGGAAATTAGGGTGTTTTTCAAAAACATCTTTCATTTCCTCCAGAACCGTGCATAAAACAAATTCCGTTATATACGGGATAATTCCATATTTTTCCGAAATAGATATAAAAACATCTGTGTTCACTGGCCCCTGCGGCCACCGAATTAATGCCTCAGCAGCAACAATATTCTGAGGCTGCTTAATGCATACGATTGGTTGATATTTTATTGAAAATTCCTTATTAACAAGTGCGTAACGAATGCGCGATCTTAAAGAGAATATGCGACGATAAATAATTTGCGAGATAAAACCTAGCAAGACACCAAAAACCAGGCCACATCCCAAAGTCAGCCACAGACTTCGCTGCCAGAAAATTTCTCGTGCACGTTGGTTAGCAAGCACTGTTGCGCATAGTGAATATCGCTTAGAGCAAAATTTTTGCCCTACAGGTTCACCCATCATCTGATTATCATTTATTAATCTTGGCAAACCGTTCGAATCCAATCCAATGACCGGTGACTTTTGCTCACGCGACAGACCAATATCGTAAAGCAATCCATTTCTCTTTGTTACGTGAAAAGCATTGAGATCCAAGACAAGATCTGACCTATCTGATACGATCACCACACCCTTCGATGAATTATCCGATATCAATGGAACTGCCCAGAACGCTGATAAATTTTCATTTAGAGGGACAGGTGGATTAGTACGTTTAACTGGTTTAGCAAGTACGCCTAGAACTGTTGAGCAAACCGTTTCCCCATCTACTAATCGACCGATGTCTTTGACGTAACTTGAACGAACCGAGACGGAACGCAGCGTATTAAAATCATCATTTGAGCAATCTTGATGTGGGGATGCATCAACGTTTTGCAGTGTTTGCGATGCAGCATCAAACACATCGTCAATTTGGTCTACAACGAGTTCGCCCAGCGTGCCGGCTGAACGGTACATTAGAATTTTTGATATTTCCGGCCGGATCAAGAGGGCAATGCCCATCATAAAAATCGATACGATTATCAGTAGTTCATATCCTCTTACGAGACCAACCGCCCATCGTTGCCAACGTCTCATAACTATGCTCGCTGAAAAATTGCTGGCCATCTAGGAATCAGCAGGATGGAGTCCAGTACGGGCTAGGAATTTTTTGACCCCAGTCACATCCGTCCGCCAGCCGGTGCCGGAATGACACGGCAATCAATGCTATACGAACTCCGGAGTGCACGCAAACCTATTTTCACTGCGATTTAAATATACCTTAAGAATCTACGGAGTTTTTGAAAAACGGCGTGATGAACTAGTTTTTATATTCCCAAGTTGCCACATAGATATCAGGGAGTTACCCTGATGGCTCGTCTGTCACGTGTGACGATTGAACGATCTCGAGGCTCCAGAGGGAGACGAGCGCATCACGGTGTGTCGCGCGCCTCCCAGGGTTTGCTTTTTTAGGACTGGCCAACACAACAGATACGCGAATTGAACACAGATGTTTGCTATCGTCGCGCGGTCATGCTGCTTGCAGAGTTTTAGCAACTCTGACGTTCAGGGACTACTGCGCTCATGCCTATAACTGTTTGTGAGCATGAACATTGTGCTTTGCTGAAATGAAAGGCTACATCATGGATGATCGCTTCATGCCTCAGGCAAGCCTGCCTTGATTTCGAGGTTCAGATACTCGGATGCCCCGGGGATCATTGCCGGCTTGATTCATCAACAAGGGCTGCTTCATTTTCTTGGGTCAGGCCCCGGGATATTCCACACAGACGCCGCACATGCGAAATTGCAGCGCCCTTTCCAGCAATTGCGCAATCAATGCCCGCAAGGCGTTTCGGCAGTCCATTTCAGGGAAAGTAAAAAGGCAATGAGCATATACAGGCAACGATTCACTCCCACGGCGGCACGCAGGCCCCTGCGCCTGTTCGCCCTGGCATTGCTGTCGCAAGGCTGCATCGCCACGGCCCATGCATGGACCGTCGTGGTGGACAGCGCCGCCGACGCAAGCGGCCCGTGCGCCAGCACCGGCCTGGGA
>NZ_JTKZ01000615.1:0-403 GCF_000799035.1 Delftia sp. ZNC0008 | reverse complement strand
TGCAGCTGCTGTCCACCCTGTTCCAGCCCGAGCGCTTTGCCTTTCGCAGCACCAGCATCACCGCCCAGTACGAAGCCGTGCGCGCCGGCGCCGGCCTGGCCGTGCTGCCCGCCTTCATCGCCGACCGCGACCCCGTGCTCAGCCGCGTGCTGCCCGCCGAGGCCTGCTTCACCCGCACCTTCTGGATGAGCATGCCCTCGGATGCCCGGCAGGTTCAGCGCATCGAGGCGGTCTGGGGGTTTCTGAGGGAGGCTGTGCAGGGCATGGGCGGCTTGCTGAAGCCCAGAGCCTGAGGGCCTGCGGCGGTCAGGCCCCTGCCGCTATACTGCCCGCCCCGAATCTCGTCATCCGACAGCAGGATCCCTGGCATGCGCCTGAAAGCCCTTTTGCGTCCACTACGCGG
>NZ_JTKZ01000491.1:0-403 GCF_000799035.1 Delftia sp. ZNC0008 | reverse complement strand
TGAGGCGGCGCATATGGCCCAGCGCCACCGTGGGGCCGGCGGCCAGGCGCTGGGCCAGCTGCTGCACGGCGGCGTCGAGTTCGGCGGGCGGCAGGACGCGGTTGATCAGGCTCAGGCGCTGCGCTTGGGCGCAGTCCAGGGTCTCGCCCAGCATGGCGATCTCCAGCGCGTTGCGCAGGCCCACGATGCGCGGCAGCGCCCAGGAGGCGCCCACGTCGCAGCTGGCGCCCAGGTTGATGTAGGCCAGGTTGAAGCGTGTGCCCTCGGCCGCGTAGACGAAGTCGGCCTGCAGCATCAGCGACAGGCCTGCGCCTGCCGCCGCGCCATGCACCTTGGCGATGACGGGCGCATCGAGCTGGCCCAGCAGCGCCACGGCCTCGTTGAGCGGCGCCAGCAGACGCGG
>NZ_JTKZ01000877.1:0-2182 GCF_000799035.1 Delftia sp. ZNC0008 | reverse complement strand
GGCCGCAGGCCGCAGCTATTGCAGCGCCGAGCACCGGGCCCTGGCGCAACGGCGCTGAGCATGCAGGACGCCGCCCGCTCCCAGCCGCCCACCATCGACGAGGCCACGGCGCAGTCGCCGCACGACGCCAACGCCCCCTTCGTCCGGCTGTGGCAGGGATTTCTGACGGGCCGTGTTCTCATCGCCACTGCGCTTTTGCTGCTGCAGTTGGCGCTGCTCAGCGTGCAGCCCGGCGGCAATCCCCTGGTCTGGCTGGTCTGCCTGGGCTACCTGGGGCTGACGCTGCTGGTGCGGCTGACCGCACGCGAGCAGCCGCCCTCTGCCCGCGCCGGCGTGCACTGGCTGCCCGTGATCGGCGTGGACATCGCGGCCATCTGCCTGCTGCAGGTGTTGCAGACAGGCCCGCTCAACTACTCGGCCCTGCTGGCCATCCCCATCCTGATTTCGGCCGTGCTGGGCAATCTGACGCTGGCGCTGGCCACCACGGCCAGCGTCACGCTGTTGACCCTGGGCTGGGTCGCATGGCAGGACCTGGCGGGCCGCATAGAAAGTACCCAGGCCTACTACCAGGCCAGCTTTGCCTGCGCAGGCTATTTCGCCGTGGCCTATCTGACGCACGAGCTGGCGCGCCGCGTGCGGCGCGAGCGGCACCTGGCACAGCACAGCAGCCGCAAGGCCCAGGCCCAGGAGCAGGTCAATGCCCTGGTGATCCGCCACCTGGGCGAAGGCGTGCTGGTGGTTGATCCCCAATTCCGCGTGCAGCAGGCCAACCCGGCCGCGCTGCACCTGCTGGGACTGGCCGACGCGCATGCCCTGCCCTTCGCCCTCAAGGAACACGCCGGCTGGCAGCGGCTGCAGGATGCCGTGGCCCAGAGCTTTGCCCAGAACCTGCCGATATCGGCCGCCATCCATCTGCAGTCCATCGGCCAGGAAGGCATGACGGGACTGCATCTGCGAACCTGGCTGACCGAGGTCGCCACCCCGTCCGACGCCACCGATGCCGCCGAGCCCGCGCTGCTGCAGCAGCTGTGCGTGGTCTTTCTGCATGACCTGCGCGAATTGGAGGCGCGGCTGCGCACGGAAAAGCTGGCCTCCATGGGCCGCATGTCCGCCGCCGTGGCCCATGAGATCCGCAATCCGCTGGCCGCCATCACCCAGGCCAACGCCCTGCTGGCAGAAGATCTGGCGCAGAACCCGGCCCAGCAGCAGCTGTGCCGCATCGTGGGCCAGAACGCCGAGCGGCTGGCGCGCACCGTCGAGGACGTGCTCAACATCGCGCGGGCCCAGCAGCACATTGGCGAGGCCCACGCCGGCCTGCTGGACCTGGACCAGCATGTGGCCCAGGCCTGCCAGGAGTGGCAGGCCCAGGGCCAGCCTGCGCGCAGCATCCAGCTGCTGCTGGACGCGCGCGCAAGGACCGTGGTGTTCGACGGCGAGCACCTGCGCCGCATCCTGGTGAACCTGCTGGACAACGCCCAGCGCTACCGCAGCAACGCCCAGCAGCCGCATACGCTGCAGGTGCTGACCGGCGCGCCGGCCGCAGGCCAGATCTGGCTGCAGGTCTGGAGCGACGGCGCCGCACTGGAGCCCACGGTGCAGCGCCATCTGTTCGAGCCCTTCTTCTCGTCGGAAAGCCGCTCCAGCGGCCTGGGCCTGTACATCTGCCGCGAGCTGTGCCAGCGCTACGATGCAGGCATCAGCTACCAGCGGCTGTCGCGACCCGCGCCGCACGGCCCTGTCGAGGGCAATGCCTTCAGCATCGTGTTCCGCGCCGGCGCCGCATCGGCTCTGCCGGCCTCCCTGTTTGACCAGATTGTGGTGTGATGCCCTTGAACTCCCTGCCCGCTGCCGCATCGATTCTTGTCGTGGACGACGAGCCGGATCTGCGCACCCTCTATGAACTGACCCTGCTGCGCGAAGGCTACCGCGTGGAAACCGCCGCCAGCGTGGGCGAGGCGCGCGAACAGCTGCAGACCCAGCGCTTCGACGTGGTCATCACCGACATGCGCCTGCCCGACGGCATGGGAATGGAGCTGCTGCAGGACCTGCGCAACCAGCAGCGGCGAGAACGCTGCGTGGTCATGACCGCCTACGGCTCGGCCGAAAATGCCGTCGAAGCCCTGCGCTCGGGCGCCTTCGACTATCTGACCAAGCCCGTGGACCTCAAGCAGTTCCGACGCGG